>DUOG01000025.1 GCA_012838945.1 Acholeplasmataceae bacterium
AGGACGTATTTCAATAATATAATACAATCCTACCAATAAAATCGCTGCTAGTATAAGTGATCCACTTAAGATATTATGAATGGTCCTTTGTCTTGTAAAAGTACAAGAATCATCAACCGACTTATCATTAAAATATTCATCTAGGTCCCCAATTTGCTTGATTGTTAATTGATAAGCTTCGCGACTAGACTTCCCTGAAGCAATTAAACCATCATAGATTTCTTCAGAATTGACGATTACTTCTTCTAAAAAAGGATCACAATCTACATCATATCGACTTGCGCGTGCTTTCTTAATAATCAGTTTTTTAATTTTCTTCTTCATTGCCTTCACCAATAATTAATTTTTTTATATAATCTAATATTGTCGGTGCATCTTTTCTAAAGTCATGTATATGTCTTAATCCCCTTGCGGTGATTTTATAGTAAATTCTTTTCACACCTTTTTCATTAAACCAATCAAATGGTTCAATCATTTTATCTTTAGTAAGTCTTTTTAAAGATAAATACAATGTGGCTTCGGTTAAATTAAAAGTATCATCACTTTCCGTGAGGATAATTTTTCTAATCTCATAGCCGTATGAATCTTGTTTTTCTAAAATTGATAAAATAACATACTCAGTAAATCCCCTGATGAATTCACCATAATTATACATTTTAACCATCCTTTTAACCATCCATAGTTCCCTATGCTATATTTTACCATCATATAGACATAGAGTCAACAAAAAACTATGTGAAATTTTGTAAGACAATTACTGTCTATTAGTATACAATATTTTTCAATATAAGGCAAAAAAAATCCCTTATAAAAATTTTACAAGGGATTTTTTCATAGTTCATATATTTAAAACTAAATGTAACTTCTAATTATTCAGCAACAAATTTATTGACAGTAATGTTAGAAGGTTCATCATATTCCAGCTCGACTTCTTCAATTAGACCTGTACCAGCTGGAATAATGCCACCAATAATGATGTTTTCTTTTAATCCTTCTAGATGGTCTTTCTTACCTCTAATAGCCGCTTCGGTTAACACTCTTGTTGTTTCTTGGAAGGAAGCCGCCGATAAGAATGAATCTGCTTTAAGAGAAGCTCTTGTAATACCCAAGATTACTGGTTTAATGATTGGGATTCGTTTACCTTGGTCATACATATCTTTAATATATTTTAAGATATCTGGTTTAGAGACAAAGGTTCCAGGTAATAAATCAGTATCTCCTTCATCAACAACAACAACTTTTTGAAGCATTTGTTTAATGATGATTTCGATATGTTTATCAGCAATCTCAACCCCTTGGGCACGATAAACCTTTTGTACTTCTCTTAGGATATAACTTTCAACATTACGAACATTAGATACTCTAATTAGTTCTTTAGGATTAATCATACCTTCAACTAATGGATCACCTGGTTGAATTTCTTGCCCAACTCTAACAATTGGACGTTTACCGCTGTCAGTTAAATATGACTTATCATTGTTTGGAATTGGACTTTCAATGATGATTTCATAACGTTGGTCTTGTTTTTGATTAATCTCTTTTACTTTACCTTTAATTTCGGAAATGATTGCTTTACCCTTTGGATCACGTGCTTCAAATAATTCTTGAATACGTGGTAAACCTTGAGTAATGTCATCACCTGCTGCAACCCCACCAGAGTGGAAGGTACGCATCGTTAACTGAGTACCTGGCTCACCGATTGATTGAGCAGCAACGATACCGACAACTTCACCTTTTTCTACAACATCTGTAGTAGAAAGGTCTGAACCATAACATTTAACGCAAACACCGTTAGGTGAATCACAAGTTAATAAAGTACGTACTTCAACTGATTTAATACCACTATCGATAATCTTATCAGCAATTTGATTATTGATGAAGACACCTTTATCAACAACTAGTTCATTATTATTGTTATAGATAGGTTTAGAAGTAAAGCGTCCTAAAATACGTTCACGAAGTTTCACGTATTCAGTTCCATCACGAGCAACTAATGCGGTGACGACAACGCCTTTATCGGTACCACAATCTTCATTGGTAACAGTAATGTCATGACTTACGTCAACTAATCTTCGAGTTAAGTATCCAGATTCAGCTGTCTTTAAGGCCGTATCGGTAGAACCTTTACGAGCACCGTGAGTCGAAATAAAGAATTCAGACATACTTAAACCTTCACTAAAGGAAGCACGAACTGGGATTTCCATTGATTCCCCACTCGGACGAGCCATTAATCCACGCATACCAGCTAACTGAGTAAAGTTACCTGTGTTACCACGAGCACCTGAATCAGCCATCATGAAGATGTGATTGCTGGTGGCACGGTCTTTCATCTTAACGCGAATACTGTCTTCAATATAATTACGAGACTTGGTCCAAACTTCAATATTAGACTTAGCTCTTTCTTCTTCGGTACTTGTTCCTAACTTGTATCCTTCTCTGTTTTTATGGTATTTGTAGTCTGCTTGCGAAAGGATATTTTCCTTAGTTTCTAACAGTTCTACGTCAAAGATTGATACAGTTATTCCCGCAACCGTTGAATATTTAAAGCCTAAATCCTTCATTCGGTCAAGTGCTTTTGAAGTCTCTGCCAAACGACATTGATGGAAAATCTCACTAATAATATTAGCTAAGAACTTCTTATTAAAGGCCGGATTTAAGTTTTCAAAGGTTGGATATAATTTATCAACATCATCAGTACTTAAATCTTTTACTAAATCTTGATAGATTGAACTGATATCATTGATGTAACGAGCGTTACAATCATTACGTAAATCAGCTGTATGTTCGAAGAAATGGAAACTTTCATCACCAATTTTATCTTCGATCATCTTAACATCTTTTACATAAATCTTTTCAATATCAGTCCATGAAGTCAAACGCAAGTCGCCTTCAATTGCCTCTACATCACTAACTTGATTTTGAATCGCAGCATCAGATTTTTCTTTTTGGCTACGAATATACTTTTTAATTTCTGTGCCAAGAGCCTCTTTGTAGATGCGATCTTTATCTTTAATAACATCTTGATAGTATGTTTCAATAGCCTCGATGGCTTCTTCAGCGCCATCAGTCGCTTTTAAATCTTCAATGTAGCGCATTATTTCTTTAGCTTTATGCTTAGCTTCAATGCGTAAAATGATGTCTTGTTCAGTATGATAACGGGCATTTAATGCATCGATTGCTAATTGATAAATTCCGGATCTTGGGCCAATATTTACTCGTCCAATTTCCTTATTATAACGGTCTTTAGCGATATTAAAGATCTCATCATTTTTCGGATCTTTTTGGAAATACTTCAAGATATCGCTATTAGTTTTATAACAGCGTTCTTCAATTACACTCAAGTCAAGTTGACGAATTGCCTCTTTAATATTAGCTCCCTTTTCAACAAAGTATTTGTCAGGAGTACCAACTTTTAAGTTTTCAATAGTTGCCTCATTTACAAATGGGAACTCTTCAAATTTCTCTTCAGCATTTTCTTCGTTTTTAGGGAAAATAGTATTAAAGATAATTTTTCCGTAAGTTGTAATTAAGTATTTTTCTTGTTGTTCTTTAGTAAAACGAGAACAATTGAGAGCACGTGCCGGTAAGGCAATACGTGAATGAAGAGTTATTTGATTGTTCTCATAAGCAAGTTCAACTTCATTTATGTCCTTAGCAACCCATCCATCTTTCTCAACATTTGGTTCTTCAATAGTTAAGTAATAGTTTCCAAGAACCATGTCTTGTGATGGAGTAACGACAGGTTTACCATCTTTAGGCGCCAAGATATTTTTAGAAGCAAGCATTAACAAACGAGCTTCTGCTTGAGCTTCTTCTGATAATGGAACGTGAACTGGCATTTGGTCACCGTCAAAGTCGGCATTGAACGCAGTTGTTACAAGTGGGTGCAAGCGAATAGCTTTACCTTCAACAAGCTTTGGTTCAAATGCTTGGATACTTAAGCGGTGTAATGTTGGAGCACGGTTTAATAGAACCGGATGCTCAGCAACTATTTTCTCTAAAGCTTCCATAGCTTCAGGAGCACCTTTTTCAATCAACTCTTTTGCTCGTTTAATACCTGCTCTTGGTTGTTCCGGATTGTTTTCATCACGTTTACGTAACATACTAATGATAAACGGTTTAAATAATATTAGAGCCATTTCACGTGGAATACCGCATTGATACATCTTTAGGTCAGGACCAACAACGATAACCGAACGACCTGAATAGTCAACCCGTTTACCAAGTAAGTTTTGACGGAAGCGTCCTTGTTTACCACGAAGCAAATCGGATAATGATTTCAATGGACGGTTTCTATCAACAACTACCTTTTTATTACGTTTTGAGTTATCAATTAAAGCATCAACTGCTTCTTGTAACATACGTTTTTCGTTTTTAGTAATTAAGTTTGGTGCACGTTGTTCAAATTGTTTCTTCAAACGATTATTACGGTTAATAATACGACGGTATAAATCGTTTAAGTCAGTAGTCGCAAAACGACCACCATCAAGTTGAACCATTGGTCGTAGATCAGGTGGGATAACTGGAACAACATCCATTACCATCCACTCTGGTTTATTTATTCTGGTTGATACAAAAAGAGTTGTATATTTGTGGCCAGGAGCGGCCCCAATTGAAGTGATATTATTATATTCACTAAATACATCTTTCGTCCAACCAATGATTTTACCAGAATCACCTTTTTCAAATTTAGGACTATAAGTAGCCTCAATTTGAACTTCTACGATATCTTTATTATCTGGATTCTTTGGTAATACGCGACCAACATAACGTTTGCTTTCGCTTGTAAAATTATTTGAATGACCAGACATGGATTTATTGCTGGAAGATACACGCATCTCTAGCGTTAATACCATCTCTGATAAAATATCATAAGCTTTATCAATTTTAAAGCGGAGACAGTTTGGTTGAGTTGGACCAGATCCGCGATAAAATTCTACATAAGTATCAATTCCAGTATCTGTAGAAACCGGATTAGTAATATATCCAATTTCATCAGCACGCAAGAATGATTCAACAATATCAAGTCGCTTAATAATTTTTTCACGACGTTGTTTTGTTGCACCCTTGATTTCATTACGAAGTTGTTTTGACAATTCTTCTAAATCAAGGTCTTGCAATAATTTTTTAATTGCTTCAGCACCCGTAAGGGCTTTAAACTTGATTCCATAGCGTCGTTGATAGCTACTATATTCTTGTTCAGTTAAGATTTGCTTTTCAGTCAATTCTTCAACGTCGCCCGGATCAGTGACAATATAAGAAGCAAGATAAACAATATCTTCGACATCGCGAGTTTTCATATCAAGTAAAATCGCGATCTTACTTGGAGTATTTCGTAAATACCAAGTATGAACAACCGGAGCAGCCAAGCGAATGAAACCCATTCGCTCGCGGCGTACTTTAGATTCGGTTAATTCAACTTTACATTTTTCACAAACTCCACCTCTATCACCAGTTTTGCGGGATTTGCCACAAGCACATTGATAGTCTTTCATTGGACCAAATATAATTTCACAGAAAAGACCATCACGTTCTGGTTTTAAGGTTCGGTAATTTATTGTTTCATGCTTTTTAACTTCTCCTAAGTTGCCGTCTACTTTTCGACGACACCACTCAATAATTTGTTCCGGAGAAGCGATTCCAATTTGCATGTAATCATATTTTCTCATCTATAACTTTCACCTCTTTATAATCCCTGTTTGCGGGCAGGCGCCACAAAGTCTTCTACTAAACTCTTGTTTGCTACATCTTCTTTAGTTTCACTATCAATGAGACGAACACTTAATCCTAGACCTTGAAGTTCTCGAATAAGAACTCGGAAACTTTCTGGGATTCCTGGTTTAGGAATTGGAGCACCATCACAAATAGCTTTATAAACCTTATTACGGCCAATCATATCGTCAGATTTGATTGTCAACATTTCTTGAAGGGTATGAGCAGCACCATAGGCTTCAAGAGCCCAAACTTCCATTTCCCCAAAGCGTTGACCACCGTTTTGTGCTTTACCACCCATTGGTTGTTGGGTAACTAAAGTATATGGTCCTTCACTACGAGCATGGAGTTTATCGTCAACCATGTGAGCAAGTTTAATCATATACATTACTCCAACAGATATTCTACTGTCGAATGGTCGACCAGTACGGCCATCATATAATCTAATCTTACCATCTTCACTCATACCAGCTTCTTGCATAATCATCTTTAAGTCATCAAGATTTACCCCATCAAAGACTGGAGTAGCAACATGAATTCCTAATTTCTTAGCAGCCATACCTAAGTGAATTTCTAATACTTGACCGATGTTCAAGCGTGATGGTATCCCTTGTGGGTTAAGCATAATATCGATTGGTGTACCATCTTCCATATAAGGCATATCTTCAATTGGAAGAATATTAGAAATAACACCCTTATTACCGTGGCGACCAGCCATCTTGTCACCTTCAGTAATTTTACGTTTTTGAACAATATAGACTCGAACAACTTCGTTAACTCCTGGTGGTAATTCAGCACCATCCTTACGAGTGAAATGTTCAATCTTACAAACAATACCGCCACCGCCATGTGGAACTTTCAAGGAAGTAACTCGAACATCTTTACTATTGTCAGAGAATAAAGCTTGACTTAAGCGTTCCTCTGGAGTAGGTTCAGTTTGGCCTTTAGGGGTAATCTTACCAACTAAAGTATCTCCTTCTTTTACTTCAGCACCAAGGCGAACGATACCATTTTCATCAAGATTAGCAATTGATTCTTTGCTTTCACCATCAAGGTCAGCAGTAATCATTTCTTTACCGAGTTTAGTATCACGTACCTCAATTTCATATTCTTCAATATGAATTGAAGTGTACACATCATCTTGAACTAAACGTTCACTCATAATAACCGCGTCTTCAAAGTTATATCCATGCCATGTCATAAAAGCAACAACGACATTTCTTCCTAGCGCAAGTTCACCTTGATCCATTGCAGGACCGTCAGCTAAAATGTCACCAACTTTGATTTTATCATTGACATTAACGATTGGCTTTTGGTTGACGCATGTAGAATGGTTAGAACGTTCATATTTAATCATTGAATACTCATGATTTTTTCCTTCATTGTCTTTGACAATGATCTTTAATCCATCGACATAAGTAACGACACCCTCAACATCAGCAATCAAAGCAACGCCACTATCTTTAGCAGCTTTGTATTCTATACCTGTTCCAACAAACGGAGCTTCCGCTTTTAAAAGAGGAATAGCTTGACGTTGCATGTTGGCCCCCATGAGCGCACGGTTCGCGTCATCATGTTCTAGGAAAGGAATACATGCGGTTGATACTGAAACGATTTGTTTAGGTGAAACGTCAATTAAATTAACTTTGGTTAAATCATCGATTTCATCAAAATCACCATTATGACGAACCATAACTTTTGAACCAACTAGTTTAATCTTACCGGTTTTTTCATCTTTAACCATTGGACTATTTGCTTGCGCAATATAGTATTTTTCTTCTTTATCGGCAGTATAATATCTGATTTCATCAGTAACTATTGCTTCTTTGATCTCATTACCATTTTCATCAATCCTTGTTTCAGTCTTAACTACTAGATAAGGAGTTTCAATAAAACCATAGTGATTAACTCGAGCATAAGTAGCTAGTGAGTTAATCAAACCGATATTTTGACCTTCAGGTGTTTCAACCGGACAAATTCGTCCATAGTGAGAGTTGTGAACGTCACGCACTTCAAAGCCAGCTCGATCACGAGATAAACCACCTTGACCAAGGGCTGAAAGACGACGCTTATGGGTCAACTCTGATAAAGGATTGATTTGATCCATAAATTGAGATAACTGACTACTACCGAAGAATTCACGAATGGTTGAAGTAAGTGGTCGAATATTAATTAAGTTTTGTGGCATTACAGTTCGTGGATCAACCGATGTACTCATGCGGTCACGAACATTCTTTTCAAGTTTGGTAAGCCCAATTCTAAATTGATTTTGAAGTAATTCACCAACTAAACGTAAACGACGGTTTCCTAGATGGTCAATATTATCAGTTGAACCAATTCCATCATGTAAATTTATATAATAAGAAATTGCGGCTAAAATATCAGACAAGTTGATATGATTAGCTTTTTCCGATTCAGTAACTTCTATTCCTATTCTTTGGTCATTACCAACTAATCGAACAACTCGTTTTTCACCGTTTTCTTCTTTAACTACATCTAAAACCTCTAATACAACACTTGTACCATCGAGCATTAAATCATACTCAAATTCTTTTCTAATGGCGTCTCGACGAGCAGCTAAGATATCATAGGTGTTTTGTTCTGGGTCATCACTATATTGAATCTTTGTCCCAGCCGTTAAGATAACCTCACCTGTATGTTGATCAATAATATCGTTAGCAAGCTCATATCCGACTGCTCGAGCAATAACATCAAGTTTTTTATTTACTTTATAACGACCTACATCGGCTAAATCATAACGTCTAACATCAAATAGTCGACTCGCAATAAACTTACGAGCAGTATCAGCAGTCGTTTTTTCACCTGGTCTTAGTTTATCGTATAATTCTCGAACACCATCATCTTGGCCAAAAGTTGAGTCTTTCGCAAAGGTATTAGTCATAAATTCTGATTCGCCAAATAAGGCAACGATATCAGCATTGCTACCTATACCAAGTGCTCGGATAAAGGTTGAAAGGGGAATTTTCTTTGAACGATCAAGTTTTGCATACCAAATATCTTTACTCCCTAGTTCAAATTCAATCCATGCTCCACGAGTAGGGATGATTTGACCAGAGTAGATCTCTTTCCCAGATTTCTTTTCGATCGTAGAAGAGAAAAAGACACCTGCAGATCTAATAATTTGCGTAACAACTACTCGTTCTGATCCATTAATAATAAAAGTACCCCATGGAGTCATCCAAGGAAACTCACCCATAAAGATTTTGTCTTCTTTAATTTCACCGGTATCTTTATTAACTAAACTAACATTAATTTTCAGCGAACGAGCATAATTTACATTATGTTTTTTCGCTTCTTTAACTGTATATTTTGGCTCATCAAATTCATAATCACCAAAATACAGTTCAAACTTTTCCCCGTCACTATGATCTTTAATGGGGGAGATCTCCGCCAATAGTTCTTTTATTCCTTGCTTAACTAGCCAATCAAAAGAACTTGTTTGAACCTCAATTAAATTTGGTAATTCAACATTAGTTTGAACTCGCGAATAATTACGTCTTACTCGCTTTTTTCCATATTGAATGTTTTTCCAGCTCAATTTTTTTCCACCTCTCAAAAAACTATAAAATACATTTTTTAAGTTCCAACTTAAAAAATGCATTCTATCACATTTTATTATTTTACCATATTAGCGTCAAGCTGTCAAATAAATAACCTTATAAGATTTTTTCTTTTAAATTAAAGGTTTTTGATGGCCTGAATAATATAGTATCCTTTATCTCTATTGACAATATTAACTTTGCCAAATAACGTCTTTATTTTTTCTAGGGCTGACGGCGCTCCTTGAGCTTTCCGTATTACAACCCATAATTCCCCCTTATCATTTAGGTGATCAAAAGCACCTTCAAATATTTCATGCACAACTTTTTTACCCGCACGAATTGGCGGATTGGTCACAATCAAGTCATACATCTTTGTAACATTTTGAAATGCATAACTTAAAAAAACATTCGCATTAGTAATATTATTATGAACAAGATTTCTTTTAGCAAGTTCAAGGGCCCGTTCATTCACATCGATCATGTCAACCAATGCATCAGGGTTATCCTTAGCAATCGCAATTCCAATCGGACCATAACCGCACCCTACATCTAATATATGCTTAACATGGGGGGCTATCACTAGAGATTTAAGTAAAGCATTAGTGCCATAATCAACCGTATTCTTCGAAAAAACACCAGCATCACTTGTTAAGTCTATCAGATATTGTTTGTAATAAAGTGTTATTTTATGCTCATTTTTTCTCAGATTGGGGTTATTTTCAAAATATTGCTTACTCATTTTTAACCACCTTTTTAAATGGGAAAAACCTGAGCTGAAAACTCAGGTTTAAAAAGAACCTTAAATTATTTATTTAATTTCTACTTCGGCTCCAGCTTCTACTAAGCGAGCTTTAATTGGTTCTGCTTCTTCTGGAGAGATGTTTTCTTTAATTGGTTGTGGTGCAGTATCAACAAGTTCTTTAGCTTCTTTTAATCCTAAGCCTGTTAATTCACGAACAGCCTTAATAACGTTAAGTTTAGAAGCACCAGGGTTCTTTAAGATAACGCTAACTTCGCTTGGGCCTTCTTCAACAGCGGCAACAGCAGCGCCAGCAACAGCAACAGGAGCAGCGGCAGTAACGCCAAACTCTTCTTCAATTGCCTTTACTAATTCATTTAACTCTAAAATAGACATTTCTTTAATCGCAGCGATAAAATCTGCAGTAGTTATTTTTGCCATTATAAATATCCTCCTTAATTATTCTTTTTCTGCTACTTGGCTAAGAGCATAAGCCAAATTGCGAACTGGAGCTAAAATTACACTTAGTAACATAGAAATCATACCATCCTTGTTTGGTAGTGATGCTAATGTTTGTAATTCGTTTGCTGATGTGATCTTACCATCAACAACTCCAATTTTAACTTCTAATTTTTTATGTTCTTTCACAAAGTCAAATAAAACTTTGCTTGCGGCTACCTCATCTTTAGAAAAAGCAGCAGCATTTGGACCAACTAAAGTGCTAGTTAAATCTGAATATCCAGCTTTTTCAGCAGCCCGCTTTAAGATGTTATTCTTAATAACTTTTAGTTCGCAGTCTTCCTTATGGAGTTTAACTCGTAAATCAGTAATTTCTTCAACGGTTAATCCTAGGTAATCAACGAACACAACTGAACCAGCCTGTTTAATCTTATCTGTGATTTGTTCAACTTGTTCAATTTTTCTAGCGATAGTCGCTTCATTCATGGTTGATTCACCTCCTGAAAGTAAATATTCCTTTTACCGTAACGATAAAAGGAAATACAATTCCAATCTATCCTCGGTAGGAAATTAAGCCTCTTAGGCACCTACTGTCTACGGCAGTTGACTTCTATATTATAATCATTTATTTGTGTTTTTATATTTTTAAAAATTTTTTATTTTGATTTTATATTATTTAATAGCAGCTATTGAGTCAGCAGAAATTTTGATTCCTGGACTCATAGTTGAGGAAATAGCAACGTTTCTCATGTAAACACCTTTAACGGTTTGTGGTTTTACTCTCATCATTTGATCAAAGACAGCTTTAATATTGCCGATCAATTGATTGTTATCAAATGAGATTTTACCAACTGGAACTTGGATGTTACCAACTTTGTCAGTACGGTATTCAACTTTACCAGCTTTGAATTCTTTTACAACACGTTCGATATCATTTGTTACAGTTCCTGTTTTAGGGTTAGGCATTAAACCTTTAGGACCTAAGATTCGTCCAAGTTTACCTAAGTTACCCATCATATCAGGGGTAGCGATTAATACATCAAATTCGAACCAACCGCCTTTAATTTTTTCAAGATATTCTTCATCACCAGCAAAATCAGCGCCAGCTTCTAATGCTTCTTTGGCTTTATCGCCATTAGCGATTACTAATACTCGAATATTTTTACCTGTTCCATATGGTAATGATACCGCTCCTCGTAAGTTTTGTTCTGCTTTACGAGGGTCAATGTTTAATCTAAATGCTATTTCAACAGTCGCATCAAACTTAGCATAGTTAACTTGCTTTAGAAGATCTACAGCTTCAGTTAATGAATACTGTTTGTTGCGGTCAACTAATTTTAGCGCTTCTTGATATTTTTTTCCTCTTTTAGCCATTTAATGTACCTCCTAATGTGGTTAATAACGGATTTACCTCCCACAATTAGACTGTTACCAATCTATATTGCGTTTTTCTTAATCTTCAATAACAATTCCCATATTTCTTGCAGTACCTGCAATAATCTTAGCTGCCGCGTCAACGTCATATGCGTTTAAGTCTGGCATCTTAGTTTGGGCAATTTTGTACAATTGTTCTTTCGTAATCGTAGCAACCTTGTTTTTCTTTGGTTCAGAAGAGCCACTAGTAATTCCAGCTTCTCTTTTTAGTAAGTCGGAGGCTGGTGAAATTTTAGTAATAAAAGTAAATGAGCGGTCTTCATAAATTGTAACGACTACTGGAATAATACTCCCCATTTGATCCTTAGTCTTGTCATTAAATTGTTGACAGAATTGTTGGATATTTATACCAGTTTGACCTAGGATTGGTCCAATTGGTGGGGCTGGGTTTGCTCTACCGGCTTGAATTTGTAATTTAATCACATTTTTAACTTTCTTTGCCTTTGCCACGAAACACACCTCCTTTTGGTCCGTGATGTGGTTAATTGAATGTTAATTCTCCCACAATAAATGATAAAATAGCATGTCAATGCACGCTATATTATTATACCCAATTTTGCATTTTATGTCAAGAATAAACTATTTTTATTTTACATATAAAAAAGACGCTTTGATCAGCAATAATCAAAGCGTTTAATTTAACGGTTCAACTTCATCAAATTGTAGTTCGGCAGGAGTTTGGCGCCCAAACATATCAACTAATACTAATACTAATTGGCGCTCTTTGTCAATCTGGTTGACAACACCTTCTTGACCGCTTAAGGAGCCGGCAACAATTTTAACTTTTTGGCCTTCTTTTACTTTGAGGTCCACTTCTCTTTCAATTCCACATAGTTTCAGAATCGGATTAATTTCTTCCGGTAGTAACGGAACTGGTTTTGCTCCACCACCACTAGATCCTAAGAAACCGGTAACCATCGGTGTGTTACGAACCACAAACCATGATTCATCAGTAACGATCATTTCCACAAAAACATATCCAGGATAAACCTTTTCAATGATCTCTTTTTGTTCACCGTTTTTCTTTTTCTCATAGCGTTTAGTTTCCGGAATTATTACTTGAAAGATATAGTCCTCCATATCCATTGATTTAATACGGCGTTCTAAGTAGTTTTTAGCCGCATTTTCACAGCCGGAATATGTTTGAACAATATACCAAGCTCTTTCGTTTTCTAAACCCATGTTTACACCATCAAGTCTATTAATGCTTTAATAACAAGGTCGTATAGAAGAAATACTGCAGAAAGTATTACTACAAAAATAAATACTTGTAATACATTTTGAAAGAACTCTTTTTTCTTTAAGAAAGAGATTCTTTTGAATTCTAATAATGAAGGCTTATAGAAAGGCCACACAACTAAAAGTAATGATATTGTTCCTAAGGCAACTAAAAGCCATGCAAAAACTTTTGGATATGAACCAATAAGGAACACCTTTCCAATTGTTAAAGTACCATTAAGAATTAACGCTCCTAAAACAATCGCGAAAATTGCTAGAAACATCAAAACGATATTTTCATATTTATATTCTTTTGATAAGATTTCTAAAACACGACTTTTCTTTTCTGGCTTAACCGCCTTTTTTGTATCAACCATAATAACAACCTCCTACTTAGTCTCCTTGTGAATCGTATGCTTATCACAACGTGGGCAATACTTTTTCAAAATAATTCGTGAAGTAGTATTTAATTTATTCTTTTTAGTGGTATAGTTGCGGGATAGACATTCCTCACAAACTAGAGTAACTTTTTCTCTCATTTCATCACCATTCTACTACGCTAATACTTTATCAAATATTGGTTTTTTTGTCAAGTTTAATTGTTTTTTATTTTCGCCTTGATCCGATCAGTGGCGTTATAAACTTGCTTGACATCCAAACCTAATATCATCGCTATTGTTCGGGGCTTACACCCCTTCTTGTGTTTTAGAAAATATACCTTTTTCTCTAAATCAGTTAGATGATAGTCATCAGCTTCTAGGGATGTTATTTCATAATTCAAATCTCTTGGCTCTGCTAAAATTGTTGGATTAACATCATCAAGATAAACCGTATTATTAAAATAGTTTTTATTTTTCCTTAGAAGTGTAATGAATCGTCTTTGTAATACCAGATCAAAAAACTTATTGAAAGTTTTTGGCGAAGACATTTTATAAGAGTAGATAGCCTTATTTAAGGCTAGCAACCCTTCTTGATAAAAATCTTCAACCATCATTGGTTTAATGTTAAATTTGCTGATGCGACTTCGAATTAATGGTTCATATTTTTTGAACATTATTTCTAAGGCGTCATCATTCCCCTCTCTTATTAAATCGATTAATTCATAATCGTTATATTCGAATACGGTCATTTAGTTACTCGCTTTCGAACAACTTCATAAAATAAGATTCCCGCCGAAACTGAGGCGTTCAGGGAATTAACTTGTCCATACATCGGAATGTTAACCAGAAAATCACAAGTCTCTTTTACCAGCCTGGATATGCCTTTGCCTTCTGAACCAATGACAAGAACAATCGGCATCTGATAGTCTTGCTCCCGAAAATCAGTCGGACCATCCATATCAGCACCAATAATCCAAAAACCTTTGCTTTTTAAATCTTCTAAGGTTCTGACTAAATTGGTTACTTCAATAATATCAACATATTCAATGGCACCAGTTGATACTTTAACAACGGTCGCATTGAGACCAACCGAACGGTTTTTCGGAATAATTATTCCATCAATCCCACATGCTTCCGCACTTCGAATAATGGCACCAAAGTTATGAGGATCTTCTAGACCATCAAGCATAACGAGAAACGGTAACTTATCCTTGGTTTTTGCTAAAACATTTTCTAGTGTTTGATATCGATAAGGTTCAACTTCAGCGACTACACCTTGAGTAGCGGGACCAAATTTATTAGTCATTTCTTTCGTATTTATAACCACATACTTAATCTTTTCTTTTTGTAAAAGATTAGTAATCGATTGGTCATTGCTACTTAAGTATACCTTTTCAATCTTCCTTTTGGCTTTGATTGCTTCTTTGAGAGGATTTTTCCCGTAAATGATTGTTTTTTGATTCATCTATTTCACCTAACCTTACTTGATTAATGGCCATCTGGATTAATTCTTCAAGTCTTTCGTTGTTTTGCATTAAATAATGAAAGCCAATAATAGCTTCAAAGCCAGAAGATGTTTGATATTCACTCTTGACAACATTTTTTCGATAACTCGAACTCGCACTATTGCGACCACGATTATAAATTGATTTCTCTTCTGGAGTTAACTCATCAAAGATACCATCAATAATTTGTTGATGGGCATGAGCACTTACATACTTAATACTCAACTTTCGCAAATCATTACTTTTGGTAATTTTATTATCGATAAGATACTTTCTTATTCTTAGTTCAAAATAGGCATCACCAATATAGGCTAAGTTTGCTCCGTTTAGTATTTCATATGATGCCATTATAACTTAATACCTAATTGATTAATTTGATCCCGTAAATAATCAGCAGTTTGGAAGTCTTTATTGGTGCGAGCTAGTTGCCAATCATTAATTAGGATTCGCTCAGAATCAGTAAGTGGCGTTATCTCTGGTCTAATACCAAAGATATCAAGCATATATTCATAAGTCGTTAGGGCTTTAGCTAACCACTGATAATCGACTTGAGCATTTCTTAGCTGTTTGTTGATTGATTTAATAAATCCAAAGATTACGGAAAGGGCATTTGACGTATTGAAATCAGAAGCCATTTCTCTATCAAAATCAACCTTTTCTGGTAAATATTCATTAATAGGAGCAATATTATTCAATTCTAATTGGCGATATAAACTAACATAGGCTCGTTCAATTTTTTCATATTCAGTCATCACTTGGATCATCAATTCTTCACTATAGTTAATAATCTGACGATAGTGATTACTTAAGATAAATAGTCGAACCACTCTTGGATCATATATTTCTAATATATCCTTTAACCAAACAACATTACCGAGTGATTTACTCATCTTCTCGCCAGCTAAATCAACTCGAGCATTGTGTAACCAATACTTGGCCAATCCGTGATTAAAGGCCGCTTGAGATTGAGCCATTTCGTTTTCATGGTGTGGAAACTTTAATTCATTACCACCACCGTGGATATCAATCATATTGCCAAAGATATTATGAATCATAACAACACATTCAGTATGCCATCCCGGTCTTCCTTCACCAAAAGGACTGTTCCACTTTTGGCCTACTGTTGTTGTTTTCCATAAAACAAAATCATTAGGGTCTTCTTTCTTTTCATTAACGTCAACCCGAGAACCAGATTCCAATTCATCAAGGGTTTGATTGCTGAGGGCTCCATAATGAGCAACTTTACGAACTCGGAAGAAAACATCGCCATCACTTTCATAGGCATACCCTTGATCAATTAATTTTTGAATAAAGGAGATAATGCCATCGATATTTTCAGTGACTTTTGGAGCTGCATAAGGTGTTAAGCACCCTAATTTATTAAAGGAATCCCAATAAGCATTAATATACTTTTCCGCAATCTCTTTTTCACTCACGTTTTCTTTTTGAGCTTCTTCGATAATGCGGTCATCGATATCAGTAAAATTAGAAACCATTTTAACTTCATACCCTTGGGCCTCTAAGAAACGACGAACCGTATCAAAAAAGATAACCGGACGAGCATTTCCAATGTGTATGTAATTATAAACTGTTGGCCCACAGACATACATTTGAACGAGATTAGGAATTAAGGGCTCAAATACTTCCACGGATTTCGTTAATGAATTATAAAATTTTATATCCATACTTGACCTCTTTTCATTTATTATACGCTAAAAGCGCATCTTTTAGTGATAATTAAATAGGAAAATTTCAACTTGCGAAATAACGATAAAAGTCACCAATATAAAGTCAATTATTTTATCATTTGTCGCAAACGATTAAGTGTTTTATCTTTTCCTAAAAGAACTAATGTCTTTCCTAGTTCAGGTCCATGCATATCACCTGTTGTCGCAATCCTGCATGGCATAAATAACATTTTCCCTTTAACATTCAAGTCTTTTCCTACTTGTTTAATGGCTTGATTAATATTATCTGCATTCCATTCTTCAATGTTACTAAAGGCATCTAAGAAGCCATTAAGAGTATCATTTACTCCTTCTTCACTTAGAACAGCTTGGGCTTCTTCTGATAGTTCAAGTTGTTCACGGAAGAATTCATGATATAAACTAACAACTTGAGCACCGTATAAAGTACGATCTCTAAAGAGTAAAATTAGTTCTTTATACCATTCATCTGTGCCTTCAATACCAGCTTTGATTAGATATGGTTTAACAAATTCTATATACTCTTCTTCTGATAACTCTTTTAAATATTCACCATTTAACCATTGTAATTTCTTTTCATCAAAGATACTTCCTGACTTCTTTAAGCCATCAATACTGAACTTTTCAATGAGTTCTTCCATTGTAAATTTTTCTTGATTTTCTTTTGGAGCCCACCCCAATAAGCAAATATAATTGACAATGGCATGAGGCAAGAAACCACGTTCCACAAAGTCTTCAAAATTAGCATCACCATATCTTTTTGACAATTTGTGAGTTTCATCTTTCATAATTGGAGAAAGGTGAATATATTTAGGAATCTCCCAACCAAAAGCTTGATACAATAAATTATATTTAGGAGTGCTACTTAAATATTCTTTACCTCTGATAACATGAGTAATATCCATCAAATGATCATCAATTACATTAGCAAAATTGTATGTTGGCATTTTATCAGATTTAAGGAGAATTTGGTCTTCCAGTTCTTTAGCATCAACGGTTATTGTTCCATATATTAAATCTTCAAAACTAATGGATCCACTTGTCGGCATCTTTTGACGGATAACATAAGGAAGTCCCGCCTTCTTCTTTGCTTCAATTTCTTCTTGACTTAAATGTAAACAATGACGATCATAGCGTCTTATGCCATGTTCATCTTGCAAACTTTCAAGTCGTTCTTTATCGCAAAAACAATAGTAAGCTTCTTTCTTTTCAACTAAAAGTTCCGCATACTTTTCATATAAGGCTTTTCGTTCACTTTGAACATAAGGGCCATAATCACCACCGACATCTGGTCCTTCATCATGATTAATATTAGCCATTTTTAATGTTTTAAAAATTTTTTCAACTGCACCTTCAACATAACGTTCAACATCTGTATCTTCGATTCTTAAGATAAAGGTACCATTATTTTGACGAGCATAAAAATAAGTATATAGGGCAGTTCGCAAATTCCCTACATGCATAAAACCAGTTGGACTTGGGGCAAATCTTGTTCTTACTTTCATATAATCTTCCTCCAATTGTAAAAATAAGGCCACAAAGCTGTGGCCTTAAAAAACGATTTAACGTTAAGAAATAAATTAACGTTTTGAGAATTGTGGTGAACGGCGCGCTTTTTTAAGACCGTATTTTTTACGTTCGACCGCTCTAGGGTCACGAGTAAGTAATCCCGCTTTTTTAAGAATTCTACGGTAATCAGAATTAACTTGTAAAAGGGCGCGGCTTATTCCTAAGCGAATAGCTCCCGCTTGTCCACTAATTCCTCCGCCATTAACATTAACAAAAATATCATATTGCGTGCTTGTTTCAGTTAGATTAAGAGGTTGAAGAACGTCTAATCTAATTGCTGCTGAAGGAATATATTCTTCAAATTGGCGTTTATTAATTTCAAACTTACCTGTTCCAGGAACCAATCGTACTCGGGCAATCGAACTCTTACGACGGCCAACGGCTTGATATTGAACTTTTTCCATATTGACTCTCATCCTCCCTATTTAATCTTCGGTAATGCTTCTGGTTGTTGTGCTTGATGTTTGTGATCAGGACCAGCATAAACGTATAGACGACGATACATATCATCACCTAAAGGTCCTTTTGGAAGCATACCTTTCACAGCAAATTCAACGATTTTATGGGGTTGATTATCTAATATGTTTTTGGCCGTACGAACATTTAGTCCCCCTGGATAATGTGAATGACTATAGTACTTCTTTTCAAGAAGTTTGTTTCCGGTTAAAGCTACCTTATCAGCATTAACCACGATAACATAATCTCCTCCGTCAATATGAGGAGTAAATGTTGGTTTATGTTTTCCACGTAAAACAGTAGCAATGTTAGTAGCTAAACGACCAAGAACTTGATCAGTAGCATCTACTACATACCATTTACGTTCAACATTTTCTTTCTTTTGCATAAATGTAGTTCGCATATTGTTACTTTCCTCCAAAATAATAAAATAATTATTTTTCCAATCGTTCATCCGAGGCAATTACTAGATTAGATAATAGAGGGCCATTTGTGGGTTTAATGTATCAGTAATATGATACACTATTATGCCCAAAATGTCAATTATTAAACTATTGTTTTTTTATTGAAATTTCCCTCGACCATCGTAACCGATAAAACAGTAATAAAAGCTTTCGGATCTATTTTCCTTACTATTTCAATATATGGTCTAATCTCATAAGCCGATGTTAAAACTACTAATATCATTTTATCTTCTAACGTATAACCACCAACGGCCTTATACATCGTTATACCATGATGAAAATGTTGTAATAGTTCTTTTCGGATCTCTTCATGTTTTGTCGTAATGATCTCAATCCGCATCGTCTTATAAGTATTATATATTTGATTTATCGTAAAGACAAATACTATCAAACGAACAATTGTATAAAGTGCTGTTTTTAAATCAAACAAGAATCCCGCTAGAGTAATAATGATAAAATCAATCACAAAGGAATAGCGGGTAAAAGGGACATTTTTCTTAACTAATAAATAGTTAGCGATAATATCGGTTCCGCCATTAGAACCACCCGTTTTTAAGCAGATTGTTGAGCCAACCGCAGCAATCAATCCACCCAAGATAGCAAGCAATAAAGTATTGTCTCCTAATCCAGGAATATCTATTGGATTAAAACCTTTGTGTTTTTCTAAGTATTCTAAGATACCAACAAAAATGGATTGGAGTCCTACCGCAAGCAAAGTATAAAAGGCAAAGCGACGACTTAGTCCCTTCCAGGCAAAGATAAAAAGTGGCAAGTTTAATAAGGCAATAAAAATACCTGTACTAACAGCAATCCCTTTTTCACCTAAAAGACGGACAATGATTTGGGAGATCCCAGTAACTCCTCCAGAGAAAAAGCCACCGAGTTCCAAAAACCACACCACCGCAATCGCATAAATAATGCTGCCAATGACGATATGGGTTACTTGTTTAACCCCTTCTTTTTTCCATAATTTCTGAAAAAAACTAATTACTTTCATTCAATCACTCACTATTTTTATTTTATTCAACGAGACCGTCTTTTTTAAGTTCAAAGTCACTTTGACAATTTTTAAACGGGAAAATGGCTTCAAATAAAATTGGTGGGATCAAGCAAGTAAGAACACTAGCTGAAATTAATGCTTGAGATAAACTACTCGAAAAGACCCCTAGATGTTCAGCAGCTACCGAAGCAATGATTGTACAAGTTACAATAAGCATTGATGGTAGAACCACTTTAGTTTTATACCACTTCAATAAATATAAGAATGGTATTTTAACAACTAATAAGGCGACTGTTAAGATTAATGTCATTAACAATTCGCTTGGATTTTGAATAATTGTAAAGAACGGTATTTTAGTTCCGAGAATTATAAAGAACATCGGGATAAAGATACCATTTCCCATCCCAATCAAACGCTCTTCAATACGTCGATTGAGTCGGGCACCTTTTAAAACCATTCCTGCTAAGAATGATCCCAAAATTAACTCTCCACCGGTATGTTCTGATAAGAATGTCAGTAATAAAATTACCACAACAATCAATCTAAAACCTAAATTAGTTAACCCAACTGCCGTCTTTCTAAATAATCGTGGCGGAACATAAGTAAAGAATAAGAAAATTATTACCAAGATTAAGAAGATTGCAAGTAGCAGAATTGGGGAACTATTTCCGGTTACCGGATTAATGATCATATATGCTGATAGTAAAACAATACAAAGTAATTCCGATATGATGGAATAAGTTGATATTACTTTTCCAATGGTTGTGTGTGCAACTTTTCCTTGGTGTAAGATGGGTACAACAATCGAAGCAAAGGTTGATGCTAAACAAATGGTTAAAATAATGATAGCATCAAATTTCTTTCCTAAGAAATGTTCTCCATAAAATCCGCCAAAGGCCCAGGAAAAGATAAATGATAATAAGTAAATTCCAGCGATTAGTAAAATACTTAACTTAACAACACTAACATCTTTGGTTGGCGCATCATGACTATTTTTAAAGACCTTGTAATCAATATCTAGTCCACTTAAAAATAGTAAAAAGACTAGTCCAAGGGTATAAACGATATTATTGACACTTTCAAAGCCATGCTGAATCGAAAAGTTATTATACCATACACCTAGAATCATACCTATTAATATCTCTAAAACAAAGTTGGGAACAAGACTTAACTTGAAAACTGATAAGACAACCGCAATTAAAGCACTAATTCCTAATAAGATTATTAGGGGAATAAAAGCATTGGTAATGGATATTTCGGATAAAAAGAGTAACATGGATTAATTAACCTCGGCTCCGCTTGGTAGACTCTTTACTTCAACCACTTCGAGACGATCACCTTTTGATGCACAAAGAATCATACCTTTTGATTGTAAGCCGCGAATCTTAGCTTCTTTTAAGTTTTCAACTACCACAACAACTTTCCCAATAAGGTCTTGTGGTTCATAATATTCTCTAATTCCTGATACAATTTGTCTTACTTCATTACCTATCTTTACTTGTAATACAAGTAATTTCTTTGCGTCTGGATGAAGTTGACAATCAATTATTTCACCAGTAACCAGTGATATTTTAGCAAAATCATCGATAGTAATTTCTTGCTTTTTCTCTACCTCATCCACTTTTTCTTCTGTTTTCTTTTGGTGTTTTGCTTGTTCTTTTTCTGGATCTAATCGAACAAATAATGGTTCGATTTTTTCTATAACTTTAATATTTGCTAATTTTCCAAATTCTAAAGAATCCCAAGTAATGTCTTCTGCTTTCAATCCTAAAGCTTGATACATCTTTGGAGCTGATTCTACTAAAACTACTGACAGCATAACTGCTACAAAACGAAGTACTTCCACTAAATGATACATCACACTATAAAGTTCTTCCTTTTTGCTTTCGTCTTTTGCGAGAACCCATGGAGTCGTTTCGTCAATGTATTTATTGGCTCGGTTTATTAAGACCCATACTTCATTTAAAGCAAGTTGTAAACGGAAGTTATTTAAATAATTATAGAAGTTGTCTTTAGTCTTCTGAGCTAAATCACGTAATTCTTTATCATATTTAGTTACTACTTTTGGATCTTGACGCAACTCTCCACCGAGGTATTTATTGACCATCGAAACTGTACGGCTAAGCAAGTTTCCTAAGTCATTAGCAAGGTCAGTATTATAACGTTCTACAAAACGATCATAACTAAAGATACCGTCATTTCCTAAAGGTAACTCTTTAGTGACATAGTAACGAAGGGCATCAACACCATAATCATTAACGACATCCATTGGATAGACAACATCGCCACGAGACTTAGACATTTTTCCATCTTTAGATAAAATCCATCCATGAACCATTAACTTAAAGTTAATTGGTACATTTAAAGCCATTAACATAATTGGCCAATAAACCGCATGGAAACGTAAGATATCTTTACCAACAACATGGTAAACTCGTTGGCTATTTACCCAATATTTTTGATAGTTACTATCGTCATCAGATAAGTAACCAAGGGCACTTAAATAATTACTTAGAGCATCAATCCAAACATAGACAACATGCTTTGGATCACTTTTAACTGGGACACCCCAACTAAATGATGAGCGGCTAACTGATAAATCTTCCAATCCTGACTCAATAAAAGAAATCACTTCATTACGTCGTGATTCAGGTTGAATAAAATCCGGATTTTCTTTGATAAAGTTCAATAGTTGTTGTTCATATTTTGATAGACGTAAAAAATAACTCTCTTCAGCAATTAACTTAGTTTCTTTGCCACAGTCAGGACAAGTATTGTTTTCTCCTAATTGTGATTTAGTAAAATAAGCTTCACAAGAAACACAGTAGTTACCAGTATATTTTCCAAGATAAATATCGCCACTAGCAACTAATTGTTCAAATATTTTTTGAACTACAACTTGATGACGATCTTCTGAAGTTCTAATAAAATCATCATTGGTAATATGTAAGTTTTGCCAGAGCTTTTGCGTTTCAAGGGCAATCCGATCAACTAACTCTTGAGGGCGTAGACCTTGTGCTCGCGCTGCTTCTTCAATCTTTTGACCATGCTCATCCATTCCAGTAAGGAAAAAGGTATCTCTTCCTACCAAACGATTAAAGCGAGCAAAGACATCACAAGCAATTGTGGTATAACTATTCCCAATATGAACACGACCACTTGAATAATAAATAGGGGTAGTAATATAACATTTGTTAGACATAAAAACCCTCCTCTTAACGTATGATATTATATCATATCATTGATTTTTATTCCATTGTAATACTAAAAATTGATAACCGTGATTTTTTACTTAACCACTCTTTCCTATCAATTCGTTATTATTCTATCCAATTATTACTATCTTAAAGCCAATTATTTATTAAAAAAGGGCAGTAAAAAGTTAACTGCCCTTAACTATTTTCTTCTTCCTGGTAAAATAAACAATAATATAAATTGACAGGATGACCAATACTGCACCCCCAATAATCATCTCAAAATTATTATTAATGAAGTTAATAATCGGCCCATCACCATTAAAGAGGGCTTTGCTAGAAATCTCAAAATCAATTACTACTTGACTCTCATTACCTGCCTTATCAGAAGCAACAATTACTAGTTGGTATTTACCATTTTGAGTGATTGGCATTCCATCATATGATTTCCCATTTAACGTTAAAACCACGTCTACCTTGCCATCAAAGTTATCAGTTACGATGTATTCGATTCTTTCTAATTTAGAATAAAGTTGATTAGAGGCAACATTTAAAACCTTAATAATTGGCCGAGTTACATCCAGAGGAACAATCTTTTGAAAAACAGGTTCACTAACATTCCCCGCATTATCTCTTATGACAAATTTGATATAACCAACATTACCTTTAGATAAGTATTCCTTAAAGTTATCCAATCCATCAATTAAGGTTCCTTTATCATCTCGATAAAAGGTCATCAATGGTAAATCTTCAATGCCAAAATTATCATAAAAGGTGACACCTTCTAAAGGGTCGAAACTTTCAATACTCGTATCAAAAAGACAAAGTTCTTCGGCCGCGGATACGGTTGGCCTGATGGTATCAACCACATCTATTTTAAGGGTATAGACTGGAGTTTTATTATAGGATTGATCTTGTCCAAAATAATTAACAATTACTCCTTTTCCCATTCGAAGGTGTTCTTCATAGCCATCAATTGCTTGTCCATTCAAATCATAAAACGATAAAATCAACTTAGGAGAAGAGTCATAATTATCTCTAATACTAATTAGATCTTCTAAAACAAAACTTTCTACCTCTTCATTTTCCAAGACGATTGAATCTAGAACGGATACCAGTGGGGGGGTCAAATCATTGATTCTAATCTCTCGGATGAACGGTTCGGCACGATTGTTGCTGGTGTCGGTTACCTCTACTTTTAAAAAGGCAACTTGATTACTAGCCAAATAACTTTTAATGTCTTCATTACTAATAACGATATTATCAGGAGTATAGTAGGAATATTTTATGTCTAGTTCGTGATATTCACAATAATTATCACTTATGTGAAGATAATCATCAAGTTTTGCGTCTTGAAGTTTATGATCATCAATCTGAATCAACTTAACCCCGCTAATTTCTGGACTAACCCGATCGATTATTTCAATATATTTAACATCAAAAATAATATCTTTAGTCTTAAAATCTTTTATAATCAAAATAATAATTTGTTGCCCGATTTGATTAGTATTTACCTGTCTAAAATCAAGACCTATATAAATATCTTTTATATCGCGGTTGAGGATTACAATATCTTCTAATAACTCGCTACTGTTATGAATAGGAAAACCAACATCATAAGTATATTGTTCATTCCATGCATATTTTAAACTTTCATAGTATTTTACCTGATAGGGGATATTTTTCCGTTTGGTGTTTTCTAACACTAAAAACATATTTATTTTCTCATCAAAATCATCAGAGGGATAAAAGACCTCATAGATATTTTCAATCTCAACTAGTGCCTTAAAACTAACCTTGAGTAGTCGATTATTGAAGGTGGTCAACATATCTTGATAACCTTCATTACTGTTATCCACTTTGGTTATAATATAAAATAATAAGTGATTAGCCTCATTATAGTATTCTAAAGCTACCTCACTATCTTGAATCGAAAAAATCTGATTGGGAGTTTCATCCTCAACATAACCATTATTCACTTTAATTATTTCCAAAATATCTGGTACTTCAATTTCTAATGTTACTTTGTACAGATCATAAAAATTACTTATGTTTATTGTTAGTTCAACCGTATCCCCCGCTGTATAACTAATCTGATTAAAAATAAGCAGGGTTTCAGTTTTTGATCCTTCGGCTGCCACGACTGGCCTTATGCAAAATATGAAAAAGGTTAAAGAAAAGAGCACCACAATTTTTTTAAACATAAAATTTCCCCTTCATAAAGAGTTGCTTTTATATTATAAAATGAAGGGTAAGAAAAAGAACTCGAAAAATGAAAAGAAAAACTAGGATTTTAACCTAGTTTGCTTTCTTTTATTCAATGACTTCGATTTTCATCATATTAGTGCTTTTAGATGTATTAAGAGGTGTGCCCGCTGTAATAATTACAACTTCACCTTTTAAGAGATCGTATCGTTCTTTGGTAACATCTACTGCCTCACTAATAACTAAATCGGTGCTTGACTTTAATTTATGAGTAATTGGATGAACGCCCCAATTAAGAGCTAGTCCACGACTAACCTGACTAGTAGGACAAAGGGCGATAATCGGTGCTACTGGACGGTATTGAGAAATACTGCGAGCAGTATATCCAGTGCTTGTTGGACAAATGATGGCGGCAGTGTTTAATTGTAAGGCCGCATCAGCCACACAATAACCAATCATTTTAGTAATTTCTTGATCACGATAAGTCATTGCGAGATTTATCATTTCCCGATGGTTAATCGCTTTTTCCATTCTTCGAGCAATTCCATCCATTGTTTGAACCGCTTCAATCGGATATTTTCCATTGGCAGTTTCGCCACTTAACATAATAGCATCACTGCCTTCTAAGACTGCATTAGCAACGTCACTAACTTCGGCTCTCGTTGGACGAGGATTACGATGCATTGACTCTAACATTTGAGTGGCAGTAATAACAAATTTGCCGTACATATGGCATTTTCGTATTATTTCTGTTTGAATAATTGGTACTTCAGTAAGTGGTACTTCTACCCCAAGATCTCCCCGGGCAACCATAATACCATCAGCAACCTTAATAATTTCTTCTAAATTGTTTACCCCTTCATGGTTTTCAATCTTGGCAACAATTTTAATATGTTCTTTGCCTTTGCTTTTTAGTAATTCTCTTAAGTCTAAGACGTCTTGAGGACGACGAACGAATGATGCTGCAATAAAATCAACATTCACATCACAACCAAACTCAATATCAGCACGGTCACGTTCCGAAATGAAATCAAGAGTTAGATTAACGCCTGGAACATTTATTCCTCGACGGTCTTTAATATAGGCATCATTTTGAACAACACAGACAATCTCTTGGTTTTCAAAATCTTTTTCGATAATATTTAACGTAACGTTACCATCATCAACTAATATTTTTCCACCAATATTCACGTCATTGATTAAGTCACTATGGGTTACCGAAAACTTTTGAGCATTCCCAAGAACTTCACTCATCGCAATTCTAACAATTGAGCCTTTGGTAAGGGTTGTCCCACCAAACTCAAATTTATGGGTTCTAATTTCCGGGCCTCTGGTGTCTAACATCACAGCAATATTAGTCCCTAGTTCCTCATTTAATTTTCTTGCTGTTAGTATCCTCTTGTAATGTTCTTCATGGTCGCCATGCGAAAAGTTTAAGCGCATAACATTCATTCCAGCTTTAATTAACTGTCGGAATGTTGCTTCATCTTCACTGGCTGGACCAATCGTACAAACGATTTTAGTATTTCTTAATTGCTTCATATTTACTCCTCACTAGGATAACAACTCCACAATATGAGCGAACTTTGCAAGTGGGGTTTTCTTCATTTCTAAGGCCTCTTTAATATCGATGGCAGTAATTTCATTATTGATGATACCTAAACATTTACCACCTTCACCATTTATTAATAATTCTACCGCTTTAACACCTAAGCGACTAGCAAGGATGCGATCACGAGCGGTTGGTGATCCGCCTCTTTGAATATATCCTAAAACAGTAGCTCTAGTTTCAAATCCAGAGTAAGCTTCTACTTTTTTAGCTAGCTCATAGACATCAGTAATGTGTTCAGTAAAAATAAATAAAGCATGACGTTTATTCATTTCACAGCATTGTTTTGCGGTGTCAAGAACTTTTTGTAAATCAAAACCTGTTTCAGCGGTAACAACCATTTCAGCACCAGTCGCAAGTGCTGTCGCAATTGCTACATCGCCACAATAACGTCCCATTACTTCAACAATTGAACAACGTTGATGAGAATTAGAAGTATCACGTAATTTATCAACAGCATCAACCGCAGTATTGATAGCAGTGTCAAAACCAATGGTAAAATCGGTAGAAGCAATGTCATTATCGATTGTAGCCGGTAAGCCTATACAATTAATACCCATTTCGGTAAGTCTTAAGGCTCCCATATATGTTCCATCTCCACCGATAGTTACTAAGGCTTCAATTCCGAACTTCTTCAATTGTTCTAACGCAACTTGTCTTACTTTTTCATCTTTAAACTCACTTAGACGAGCTGATCCTAAAAAAGTTCCACCACGATTTATTTTATCGTTAACTGAATGGTAATCGAGTTTTTCTATTTTACCTTCTACTAAACCTCGAAAACCATCATAAACACCATATACTTCAATGTTATTTTTCATTCCAGCTTTAACCACTGCTCTAATAGCAGCATTCATACCTGGAGCATCTCCGCCAGAAGTAAGGACTCCAATTCGTTTAATCATTTTTTCACCTCTTAAATATTTTACAAAAGATATTTCTACAATTTTCTTATAATATTATTATACTACATTTTAATACTTTTAGCAAATGATAGAGTGCATCATTTTAGCTTTTCATTAATAATAGTTTTACCAATTTATTTCGAAGTTATGTTATTACTCTTACTATGAAATATTTATTTATTTTATGAACATTGAGTCCCCAAAGGAAAAGAAACGATAGCGTTCTTTAACAGCCAATTCATAGGCTTTTAGGATAAACTCTTTTCCAGCTAAAGCACTAACCAACATAATCAAGGTTGATTTCGGCAAATGGAAGTTAGTAAACAAAGCATCAATCGCTTGGAATTGATATGGTGGGTAAATGAAGATATTTGTTTCTTCTTTCGTTGCTTCAAACTTGCCATATTTTTTAAAGTTCGCTTCTAAAGTACGAGCAGAGGTTGTCCCCACAGCAACCAATCTTTTTCCTTTAGCTTTTGCTTCATTTAAGCCTAGAGCTGTTTCTTCATTAAGTTCATAATATTCACTATGCATTTCATGGTCTTCAATGTTATCAACCGTTACTGGTCTAAATGTCCCTAGGCCGACATGGAGGGTCAAATAAAGAATCGTAACCCCTTTACTCCTTAATTCATCAAGGATTGCTTCGGTAAAATGAAGGCCCGCAGTCGGAGCCGCCGCGCTTCCATAGTCTTTCGCATAGACCGTTTGATAACGATTTTGATCTTCTAATTTTTTATGAATATATGGAGGAAGGGGCATTGTGCCAATTTGTTCAAGTTTTTCAATGAAGATTCCTTCATAGTGCATCTTGAAATGGCGAATACCTTCTTCTTTTTCTAAAATACATTCTGCTTTTAAATCATCACTAAACTTAATAATAGTTCCTACTTTAACCCGACGAGCTGGTCTAGTTAAAGCTTCCCACACATCTTTTTCTACTTCCTTTAAAAGCAAGACTTCAATAGTGGCTAAAGTATCTTCTTTAACACCATATATTCTGGAAGGTAATACTTTAGTATTGTTTAATATCAAACAATCATTTTCATCTAGCATCGATACAATATCATAAAAATGATGATGGGATATTGATTGTGTTTCTCGGTCAAGCACCATTAGCCGCGAAGCAGATCGATCGGTCAATGGCGTTTGTGCAATTAGTTCTTCTGGTAAGTTATAATCAAAGTCGTCTACTCTCATAATAATGTTCCTTTATCTTTATTTAAGTGTTTATAGGCTTTTTCAGTTGCCATTCGACCTCGCGGTGTCCTGACAATATATCCTTCTTGTAACAAGTATGGTTCATTTACATCTTCTAAGGTAACTGCTTCTTCGGAGATTGTAGCAGCAAGGGCTTCTAGTCCTACTGGCCCACCCTTAAATCGATCAATTAAACAATCCAAATAACGTCGGTCAGTAATATCTAGGCCCCCCTTATCAATATCAAGGCAATCAAGGGCATAGTTAGTTATATCAACCGTTATTTCACTCAATTGATCAAACTGAGCAAAATCACGAATCCGGCGGTACAAACGATTCGCGATTCTCGGTGTTCCGCGTGAACGTTGAGCCAGTTCCATCACTGCGTCTTCCATTATTGGAAATTCAAAAATAGTTGAAGTTCGTTTGATAATGGTTGATAGTTCTTCTTTAGTATAATAATGTAACTGATGGACAATACCAAACCGGTCCCTAAGTGGTGCCATTAAGTCACCAAATCGAGTGGTAGCACCCACTAACGTAAAAGGTGGCAAGTCAAGTCTTAGAGTGGTTGCGCCGGTGTCACGACCAATTACTAGGTCAATGACAAAATCCTCCATCGCTGAATATAAAGTTTCTTCAATAACTTTAGGAATCCGATGGATTTCATCGATAAAAAGCACATCCCCTGGAGCTAGTGAAGTTAAAATAGCAGCAAGATCACCAGGTCGGGTCAAAGCTGGTCCAGTGGTAATTTTAATGTTAGTATTCATCTCTGAGGCGATAATATGTGCCAATGTCGTTTTTCCCAGTCCTGGAGGCCCATAGAGCAAAACATGGTCTAAACTTTCACCTCGTTGTTTTGCGGTGGTAATGAAGACATTTAGCATCTCTTTTATCTCAGTTTGTCCCACATAATCTTTTAAATATTTGGGACGTAACTGTTGTTCCTCTTCATCATATTGAATGGCAATTGGGTCAATATTTCTTTCCATGTAATTCCTCATTTCTTTTTTAAAAAGTTTTAATCTATGATATAATAATAACGGTGATAATATGTATAGTTATTTAAAGGGAATCGTAACTGAAATTGAAGCAACAAGTATAACCCTTGAAGTTAATAATATTGGTTATTTAATCAAGACTCCAAATCCTTTTAATTTTCAAATCGGAAAAGAAGTAACCATTTATTCTTATCAACACGTTAGAGAAGATTTAATTGATCTCTATGGTTTTGAAACCAAAGACGAACGAGATTTATTCTTAAAGTTTATTAATGTCAAAGGTCTAGGTCCTAAAGGTACCCTAGCAATCCTTGCCTCTGGAACCGTCCAAGAATGTCTTAAAGCCATCAATAATGATGATGCTAAATTCTTTCAACGCTTTCCCGGCATCGGCCTTAAATTAAGTCAACAAATTATCCTTGACTTAAAAGGTAAAATTAACTTTGAAGAACAAGACTCTCCGGAAGTACTTCAAAATCAAAAAATGGTTGAACAGGCACTTAAAGGCTTAGGTTATAAGGCTAAAGAAATCAAAACAATGACAACTAACTTACCTTTTAATGAAAATCACTCCGTTAGTGATTTGATTAAAATGGCCCTTCAACGTTCTATTCTTTAAGATATAATTATTATAATATTATTTGACATTTTTAGCAACTAAAGCAATTACCATAAATAATCTTTCAATATTTATTTATCTATTGAAAGATTTAAGGTATATCAACCTTCAATTGTTGAAAAAACCTATCTATATGAGTATCAACATACTTCATATAGATAGGTTTTTTATTCTTTAGATTCCCAGTTTTGAGATCTTGAAACAGCTTGATGCCACTTTTTGATGAGTTCACTACGAGTGTCATCATCCATTTCACTTTGAAACTCTTTTTCAAATGACCAGTTATTTCTTATCTCGTCTAAACTAGACCATACTCCCACCGCAAGTCCCGCCAAGTAGGCAGCACCTAATGCGGTTGTTTCAAATATTTTAGAACGTCTTACCATCATATTCATAATATCTGCTTGAAATTGCATTAAGAAGTTATTGTTACTGGCTCCACCGTCAACTTTCAAGTGGTTTATCTTTACCCCAGTATCTTTCATCATTGCTTGAATAACATCATTAACTTGATAAGCAATTGATTCTAAAGCAGCCCTAATGATGTGATTACGAGTAGTTCCTCGGGTAAGTCCTATGATAGTGCCACGAGCATACATATCCCAATACGGGGCTCCCAATCCAGTAAAGGCAGGTACTAGGTAGACACCGCCATTATCACTAGTTTTTGAAGCAAAATATTCGGAGTCACACGCTTCAGTTAAGAAACGCATTTGATCGCGTAGCCACTGAATAATGGCCCCACCAACAAAGACACTTCCTTCAAGCGCATAGGAAATTTTATTATCTAACCCTATCGCAATCGTGGTAATCAATCCACTTGCACTTTGATACATTTTAGTACCAGTATTCATTAACAAGAAACAGCCAGTACCATAAGTATTTTTCACATCACCAACATCAAAACAAGCCTGGCCAAAGAGGGCTGCTTGTTGGTCACCAACTACTCCGGCTAGCGGAATGTCAGTTCCCATAACATTGATGTAATCATATACTTCACTTGAATTTCTTACTTCTGGCAACATGGAAAGCGGAATATTTAAATGCTTACATATTTTTTCATCCCAGCACAAGTCTTTAATATTATATAGCATCGTGCGTGATGCATTGGTGTAATCGGTGATATGGATTTTACCGCCGGTTAGTTTCCAGATAAGCCAGGTGTCAACGGTACCAAAAAGCAGATTTCCCTCATCAGCTAGTTTTCTTGCACCTTCAACATTATCAAGAATCCATTTTACTTTGGTTGCGGAAAAGTAAGCATCTACAACTAATCCGGTGTTTGCTCTAATGTAGTCACCCAATTCTTCATTTAGTTTGGTACAATAATCCGATGTCCTACGACATTGCCAAACAATGGCGTTATAGATAGGTTTGCCACTTCTTTTATCCCAAACGATCGTTGTTTCTCGTTGATTAGCAATTCCAATCGCGGCCACCTGGTTTAAATTGATTTCACTTTCCATCAAGGCCTCAATCATTACCCCATATTGGGATGAATAGATTGCCATTGGATCTTGCTCTACCCATCCTGGTTTAGGAAAAGTTGTTCGTACTTCTTTTGTATTGATTTGAATAATGTTTTGATCTTTATCAAAAATAATTGCTCGTGAACTAGTAGTTCCTTGATCAAGCGCAATTATATACTTCTTTTCCAAGTTCAACTCCTCACCTCTAACCTAATTCTTTTAAAATATGTAATAACTCATAGTAGTTTTGAATATTGATATCAGCTACTTCTTTTTCATCTGGTTCATTCAAAGCATTATACCAAACGGTAAATAACCCACATTCTTTAGCTCCAGTGATATCAGCTTCATAGTCATTTCCGATCATCCACACATCAGATCTCGGTATGTTTAGTTTCTTTAAACCCATTTCAAAGAGCCATGGACTTGGCTTTCTAAATAAATAATTACTACTGACAATCACAAAGTCAAGATATTTTAGTAATCCATGTTGTCTAAGTTTTGCTTTAATTGCCGCATTAGAAAAAGTTGAATTACTAAGGGCCATTACGATAATCCCATTATTAATAAAATAAGATAACATTTCTTTGGCACCAGGGATTACTTTAGTTTTATCAATCGCCTTTGCCATTTCAATCTCAAGTTTTGAAACAGTAGTATCAATTTCCAAATTTAAAAAATTTATTAAATAGCTAAGATATTTACGAAAGTCAACTTCTATACTATCTGAAGTTCTCATATCAAGCGTGGTCTCTTTTAGTTTTGTCGCATAAAACAATAATTCATCATAGGTAAGAGTACGCTTTTTTAAATGCCGATAGAGAACTTTTATTCCTTCATTAAAGTCAATACTAACATTGCGGATAATAGTATTACCGAGATCAATTAAGACCCCTCGTGGTTTCGTCATACTTACCCCCTAAAAGCGAAAGTTACCTTTGCCTTTTCCTTTCCCCTTTTTTACTTTACGAGCCATTGGTGGTGCCATTTTCCCTTGTTGGATTTTACTTAGCTGGCTCTCATCAAGACCCATTAAAGTTTTCATTTGACTTCTCATATCTTCAAAGCGTTGTGTTAGTTGATTCACTTCTTGATAACTTCGTCCAGAACCTCGCATGATTCTCTCTTTTCGGGATCTACTCTTTAGCAAATCCGGGTGACGTCGCTCTTCTGGAGTCATCGAACCAATGATAGCTTCAATATAGGCAAATTGTTTATCATCAATTTCCATGTTTTTGAGTTTACTGCCAAGACCAGGCAACATTCCCAAAATACCTTTTAATGATCCAATTTTTTTAATCATTTGGAGTTGTTTTAGAAAATCATTATAATTGAAATACCCTTTTTGAATTCTTTCAGCCATTTTCATCGCATCGATTTCATCGATGTTTTGAGTGGCTTTTTCAATTAAAGTTAAAACATCTCCCATTCCTAAAATTCTACCAGCCATTCTTTCTGGATGGAAGACTTCAATTTGATCAAGTTTTTCACCAACACCGACCATCTTAATCGGAATGTTAGTTAAATATCGTAAGGAAAGGGCTGCACCACCACGGGTATCACTATCAAGTTTGGTTAGTAAACAACCAGTTACACTTAACTTTTCATGGAATGATAGTGCCACGTTAACTGCATCTTGACCAGTCATTGCATCAATTACTAGTAAGATTTCATCTGGCTTGGCAACTCCCTTAATTTCCATTAATTCTTCCATTAAGACATCATCAACATGGAGACGACCAGCGGTGTCAATAATAACAAGGTTGTGACCTTTTTGTTTGGCATAACTAATTCCTTGTTTCACAATTTCTTGTGGTTTAACATTTTGTCCCAAGGAGAAAGTTTCAATATTTAATTGCTTACCAATGGTAATCAATTGATTAATTGCAGCAGGACGATAAATATCCGCCGCAATCAATAGTGGTTTCATATTTTCATGTTTTCTTAAATAGTTAGCAAGTTTTCCGGCTTGAGTAGTTTTCCCACTACCTTGAAGACCAGCCATTAAGAAAACAGTTATTCCGTTTTTATTTAGATTTAAAGGGGCAGCTTCACCACCCATTAATGTCTTTAATTCTTCATGAACAATCTTTAATACTTGATCACCTGGAGTTAGTGATTTCAATACTCGTTCGCCTAACGCTTTTTCTTTAACATCAGCAATAAAACTTTTGACAACTCGATAGTTAACGTCAGCCTCAAGGAGCGAAACCCTAACCTCTCTCATCATTTCTTCAATATCTTTTTCATTAATCCGACCCCGACCAGTTAAGCGGCGGATCGACATCTGTAACCTTTCACCTAAACTTTCAAAAGGCATTTCATCAACCTACTTTCGTTTTGTTAGTATTCATTTTCTAATTGCTCTATTATTTTTTGGCCTTTTGGATCAGTGTGTTTCTTTAATTCATTTAATAACTTCATCACTTCTTGATCACGCTCATATAATTTCAGTTTTTCTTCATAATTATATAAAAGAGTAGTCGCCTTTTTTAACGCATCAAAAACCGCATTTCGAGAAACGTCTTCCGCTGTCGCAATCTCAGCCAAACTCAAATCATCAAAATAATATAATTCAAAATATTGTTGTTGTTTTTCTGTTAAAAGAGGTCCATATAAATCATAGTAGATGATTAATTGTTGATTCTTTTCTAACAAATCAGCCATTAATCTTCACCTTCAATAAGATCCATAAATAGTCCATAAATATAGTTTTCTAAATCAAAATATTCTAAGTCATCAATCTTTTCCCCAAGACCAACAAATTTAATTGGAATCTTGAATTGATCACGAATTGCAAGGACAATTCCACCTTTTGCGGTACCATCGAGTTTAGTTAATACTACTCCGGTAACATTAGTTGCTTCCATAAAGGCTTGAGCTTGTAATAAACCGTTTTGACCAGTAGTAGCATCAATAACTAATAATACTTCTTGTGGAGCATCTTCTATTTCGCGATTAATGACACGATATATTTTTTCAAGTTCTTTCATTAAATTAACTTTAGTTTGAAATCTACCTGCGGTGTCACAAAGAACAACATCATACTTTTCATTGGTAGCTTTTTGTACTGCATCATAAACAACGCTGGCCGGATCATGAGCATCATAGTTTTTGACAATGTCAACGCCAACTCTCTTAGCCCATACATCAAGTTGATCAATGGCACCAGCTCGGAAGGTATCCCCCGCCGCAAGCAATACTCTCATTCCTTGATTTTTCAAACGATGAGCGATTTTAGCAATCGTAGTGGTTTTTCCAACCCCATTAACCCCGACAAAGAGAATAACATTAACCTTACCTTTTTCTATATTTAGGTTGGCATTAACAATTTCTCCTTGTAAATATAATTCAAACATTTTGTCAACGATTATTGGCTGTAATTCTAAAGCAGAATGGAGTCCTTTAACCCTTGGGTCTTTTTTAAGTTCATCAATAAATCTAAGGGTAGTCTCTACCCCGATATCAGCCATAATAAAAACATCAGTTAAATCATCAAAGAGATCTTCAGTAATTTGGTCATATCCACTGAGTAGGTCCTTAAGCCTTGACATGATCCCGGTTCGAGTTTTTTTCATTCCAATATTATATTTTTCATTGCGTTTCTTATTTTTAAATCTTTTAAAAAGTCCCATTATTATCACCTTTTCCATTTACTATTATATCATATTATACCACATCTACAACAAATATTATTAATTAAACCCTTTGAAAAAGGGAGCAGATTTTGAATATAAAAAGAAAAAGACCGCTGTTCTGCGGTCAAGTATAAAAAGGGAAGTCCTGTGGGGGGGCCACAGGACAAGGAAGGGGATGGTGAATAATAAAAATTATTCACAACTTTATGTAGGGGATAAGTGTAACTTTTCAGTTACGGTAGTATTATAGCACACAGTTAAAAAGTTGTCAACATAAAATGATAAAAAACTACACTAACTTATTTTTCCAACTTACATTTAGGATTACTACAAATAGTAGTGCCATCATCAAGGGTAACCATAATATTATCGCATTGTGGACACTTCTGTGTAGTTGGGATTCCGGAATATGCAGTCTTACATTTTGGATAGCGACTACATGCATAAAATTTCTTTCCTTTGTTGCGACCACGGTTAGCAATTCGTTCAACAATTTCACCCTCGCCACAAACTGGACAAGTTACACCAGTAGAAACTGGTTCTTTCTTAGGTTCTTTTTTGATGTATTTACAATGAGGATAACCGGAACAAGCAGTAAACTCACCAAAAGGACCACGGCGAATAACAAGTTCGCGACCACACTCAGGACAAATTTCATCAGTTGGTTTAGGATAAAGTTTAACCATATTATCACGAGCGTGTTCTACTAATGGTTCAAATTGATCATAGAACCTTCTTAGTTCTTCATACCAAACTAGATTTCCAACACTGATTTCATCCAAGATTTTTTCCATTTTGGCAGTGTACTCAACGTTGATGATTGAACTAAAATATAATTGTAACTGATCACTAGTTAAGATACCGTGTTCTGTTGGAATGAAGGTACGCTTATCCATCGTGACATAACTACGAAGTCTTAAGGTTTCCATGGTAATTGCATAGGTTGATGGTCGCCCTATTCCGAGTTCTTCCATCTTACGAATGAGTCTAGCTTCGGTATAACGCATTGGCGGATTGGTGAATTTTTGTTCAGTTTGAAGTTCTTCTAAAGCAAGAGCATCACCAATATTTAATTCTGGTATTTTTTCAAGTTCTTGTTCTTGGTCAATATTAGTTTCTTCATATATTGCTAGATATCCATCAAAGATAATCTTCTCACCGTTAAGATTAAAGAGATAATCATTGGCCATAATGTTAACCTTAGTATCTTCGATAATTGCATCACTCATCAATGAAGCAAGAGCACGATTATAGATTAACGAATATATCTTATATTCATCAGTGGTTAAGTATTTTTTTACCTTTTCTGGAGTATATTCTAAATTAGTTGGGCGAATAGCTTCGTGAGCATCTTGCGAATTTTTGCTTTTTTTAGTTTGTTTAACCCCTTTATAATATTTACTTCCATACTTTTCAGTAATAAAATCCTTAGCTTGACTGACAAAATCATTTGATAAACGAGTTGAGTCGGTACGCATATAAGTAATCAAACCGACACGCTCAGTTCCTAAATCAATACCTTCATAAAGTTTTTGAGCATTCATCATTACTCGTTTGGCATTGAAATTGTATTTAGCACCAGCATCTTGTTGTAATGTGGAAGTGATAAATGGTGGACGAGATGCTCGCTTTCGATTTTTTTTGGTAATATCAGTTATTGTATAAGTTGCATTTTCTAAATCTTTTACTACTTTTTCGGTTTCTTCTTGATTGTTTAGTTTAATCTTTTGATCTACTTTTCCATAGAAAGCAGCTTTAAATGGGAAGTCATCCTTTTTAAGATGGGCAGTAATCTCCCAATATTCTTCTCTAACAAAGGCTTGTATTTCCTTTTCGCGATCAACTACTAATTTTAATGCCACTGATTGGACACGACCAGCAGATTTAGATCCAAGTCGTTGTTGAAGTAAACTTGACAATCTAAAGCCAATGATGCGGTCGAGAATTCGACGTGATTCTTGAGCATGAACTAGATCGATGTCAACCGTGCGA
>DUOG01000002.1 GCA_012838945.1 Acholeplasmataceae bacterium
AGTAGGTTATACCTCCATTTGCGACACCAGTCCAATGTAGGTCGATAGATTGCATTACAGCTTCGTTTGGTAAAAGGTCGTTGAATACAACCTTATTAAATATGTGTTTGGCTATTTTTGCACTCATTTTCTCACTCCTTTCTTATTTAATATCTCATCAAATTTTGTAGTGAGAAATTGCACCTTTCCGTGCTTAGTAATCGGACACATTCCAATGTAGACAACTGCTATTCTATCGGTGCGCTTCATTCGTCCAATGTAGCGGGTTATGTTTGCCCGTCTTATACCAGTTTCAATAGAAACTTGAAGTGCATTTTTTGGCTTGTCTGAATAAAAAGCTCTGTAAACTTGTTGGTATTCAGTTAATTTGCTATCTTTGTTGCGACCATTGCCACTTAGGTTATTCGGGGGTGTTTGATTGAAATCTTTTTTCATCTTGCACCTCCTTTTTTATTAGATAGAAATTCATTCACTTCTCTATCAATATCAGATTGCATTTCATTACTACCTTGTTTCAAGTAGTCTATCAATTGTTCTTTAGAGAAATAGAGACGTTTCCCTCTCTTCATGAAAGGAATTTCATTTTTAGAAACTTTGTTGTAGAGAGTTTGAACGGTTAAGTGTAGAAATTCACCCGCTTGTTTGATAGTCATCAATTCATCGGGTTCAGGGTGGTGGCTCGTGTCTCTTATTTCTTCAATAAGATTTTTTAAAGTAGAAATTTCACCCGCTAAACGCGCCACTACTTGTGGTAGGTCGTTGAAAGTTAAATCATTTGTTGTCATATCTGTAATGTTTTTTATTGTTTACATCACAAATATGGAGGGGTGAAAAGGGTGATAAAAGGTGAAAAGGGTGAAAGTGGGTTTTCTTTGTGTTTTTCTTACTTTTACTTAGTTCGTTGCATATCTAATCTTATTTTGTCATCGTCTTTATCTCTATAGTACGATAAAACTTTCATCAAATCACATAACTTGGTGTCTTTACTTAAAGAAGTTCCGTTGGTGCAAAGAAATGCACTGTACACTGCTTTAGCCACCTTCTTAGTGCCACCCCATCGCATTTCTATCGGTTGTGGTAAAATGTACTTCTCATTACTTAGGTGCAAACTCAACGCTTCAATAAAAACATGAAAATCATTTTCATTCATGAAGTATTTTTCTATATCAAATTTATTAAGCTCACTTATTACCTTATCTTTGACGGATTCGTCAGGGTCTTGAAGTTGCGTAGGTTGTTTAATACTCACATCTTTAATGAACTTTTCCATTCTTGCCATTTCGTCCGCATCACTCCAAACTAAACCTTGCCTTTGCGCTTCATGTTGTTTTCCTCGATATTCTGCAAATAGTTCGTATGCTACAGAATTAACGCCAATTATTTTCACAGTGGTGTTTGATTCAGGGTCGGTGTATTGGATAACCTCATCAGTTGTATTAAGAATATAACCATAAGGTAAATCATAATAAGACGGGTTGCCCATGATAAACTTCTTATACCATTTGTCAAAGTCTCTGTAATGCCTTGCACCATATTTATAAGATAGCTCTTCTTTGACGTAATAGAAATTTGATTCTCTTTTTTCTTTACATTCAATTTGTCGTTTTGATGTTCCATTTATTGTAGCCATGAAATCACTTGAAAGTATAGCTTTATAAAGCTTATTTACTTCATCCATTGAGCCGTCGGATATTGTTGGGGGTGTAAAATCGACTTTAGGAATACTTTCTACTATATTTCTTACACTTTCAGCAACACTATTTTGAATAGTTTCGATAGATCGTTTTAATTGTAGTGTCTTTTCATTCTCCATTGCCATGAATTTTTATAAGGGTGAGTTAATTTGCTTTTAATATATCAGTCAAATGGCTTGATGCATTTTCAATTGATTCAGTGTCCAGACTTGCTAAATAGTTCTTAGTTGTCGAGACGCTTGTGTGCATCATCATTTCGGATATTGTTTCAGTATTCACATTTGCACGCTTTAGAGTAGTTGCAAAGCTGTGACGTGCTACCATTGTGGTGACGGGTGACTTTATATCCAGTTCAATAGCAAGTAGCTTCATGTACTTGTTAATCATCTTAGTGACTTGCCGTCTCGTTGCGTGCTTTTGCTCATCATCCATTTTCTTTGTGAAGAAAGGAAAAAGATAATCATCTTTGTTGAGTGTCTTCGTACCATATTTATTTATAATCTCTTTGAGTGGTGGAGTAATATGTACTTGTGTTCTTGTTTTTGTTCGCTTCGTGTTCTTAGTTTTTTCACGTACAAAAGTTATTTTATCATTTTCAATATCACTATGTTTCAAATTGCACATATCAACAACATTCATACCATTGGCAAGAAAAAGGAATATCCACAAATCACGGTATTTCTTTATTGTGCCATTAACGTCTGCGTGAAATATCTTTGCTATCTCATCGGGTTGTAGTGCTTTTTTGATGTTTCGTGATTCAGGTATTGAATATTGGTGTTTTTTGTCACCAAATGGATAAAGGTTCGGGTTTACACTTTCTTGTAGATTGTAGATTGTGCGTAAACTTCTCAAATAAATACCTATTGTAGTTATTGACTTACCATTATTCAGCATCCACTTTTCATAACGTGTCAAAAATGATTTATTAATATCTGAAAATTGAATATCTTTCTTGAATGATTGAAGTGATGCCTTTGCGCTCTTATAGCTCTCTGCGGTGGCTATTCTGCCGTTTATTGTTAAGTCATTGATATGACTATCAAAAGCTGTATAAACGTTGCTGTAAACGTCTCTATTGGTGAAATAAGCTCTTTCAAATGCATCAAATGAAAAAGGTTTCAACTTGCTTAGTACTTCATTTGCTCTATGTTGAAAAGTTGATAATTTCAACTGAATAGGTGCGAGCTTTTTAATTTGTGTAGTGCTTTTTTGAGTAGCTTTTTTAAAATCAGATTCATTCAAATCTACACCCAATGAGTAAAGTTTCTTCTTTCCGTTGAAATATATTCGCAATTTGACTGCAAATGTATTATCGGTTTTCATCCATCTCTTATCTAAAATAATTGCCGCTGTTGCTGTTTTCATATCATTGCCATTTTTATGTTTTTACTTGCCCCAAAACTTGCCCCAAATTTTACCAACTTGCCCCAAAACTTGCCCCAAATAATAATGTAAAGATAGTAAATAAACATATAACAAACAAGTAATATGAAAGATTATAAGCATTGTTATTTAGATAGTTAGTATAATTATTTTAGTTACATTCACATTGTTAATTTACTGTGTGTTTCATGATTCATAATCATGAGGTCCCGAGTTCAATTCTCGGTCTCGCTACAATTGATATTCAGTTAGTTAGGCTTGTTTTAACTAACTGCTTTTTTATCCACTTGCCCCAAAACTTGCCCCAAAACATAGATATTTAGCAGTTTTCTCACCCTTTTCTTATCTATAAAAAAACCACTCAAATTTTTATCTGAATGGTTTTTCTCTAATAGGTGCGAAAACGATTAAATTTTCTGCCCTTTCATTTTTGCCCTCAAGTCTTCTTCAACTATAAATAAAGGTATACCAGCTCCATTATTTTTACATTCCAACAATTCACCAACTGTTTTTAAAAATACTTCCTTTGTCGGAGTAAACAGAAAGAATGATTTTACACCAATCAAATTAAAAATAATAGCTTCGAGGTGGCTGTTATCCAGTTCATCAAAATATTTACTGATAAAATTTTGAAGTTCGCCCATGTTATTTATTCGTATTGTCTTCATCGCTTTTTAAATTAATAGTTATTACTCTAAATTCGTCTTTTTCTTTTAGGTCGTCAATAGAGACGGCTTGTAACTGTGGTAAAATAAACTTGCTCAAGTCAATTATAAACCTCAATCTATCACGAGGGGTTAATGCATCCAAATCACTCTGCATCTGCTCCAGATTGTCATCTATAA
>DUOG01000003.1 GCA_012838945.1 Acholeplasmataceae bacterium
AACCATAAAACTTTATCTGTATCTGGAGTTAATACAACCGGAGCATCCAATAATTGACCGGCCTTTTTAACCATTTCAATGCTTGCGATGGAATCTTGGTCTAAGTCTTCACCTGGTACTGTTACTTTGATATACCATGTTTGTCTTGCTTCGTTCCATACGGCATCATAATCAACGTAGGCTGCGAAATATCCGACAATACCTTCAACTTTTTCATTTTCATAAGTAAAGCTGAATGTATAAATACTTCCGTCTTTACGTACGACTCTATAGACGTATTCGCCGTTTTCCTTTTTATTCAGATAACCATCAAGATCTGCTACTCCGAACCATAAAACTTTATCAGTATCTGGAGTTAAGGCAACCGGAGCATCCAATAATTGACCGGCCTTTTTAACCATTTCAATGCTTGCGATGGAATCTTGGTCTAAGTCTTCACCCGGTACTGTTACTTTGATATACCATGTTTGTCTTGCTTCGTTCCAAATTGCTTGATAATCAATATTGGCATCGGTGGTCCAGGCAGCATATAACTTAATGTTATTTGATGTACCTTTGTTTATTTTTTCAATTTTATTTCCCGATAAATTTTTATTATCATACCATCCAACAAAGGTCCACCCTGTTTTACTTGGGTTATTAAGCGTAACTTCATCGATGATAGTAATAGTGTTTGGATTGTCGTTGTTATTAATTCCACCATCTAGTTCATAAATTACTTCAAAATGAATCAATTCCCAACCAGCATATAATTTCATGTCTGACTTTGGAAACTTATCTAGATTAGCTTTTTCTATTAAATCCTTGTCTAAAAACCAACCTAAAAAATTATAACCAACGCGCGATAAAGAAGGAAGTTCTAATTCTTCACCTCTTTTCCCCTTAATTGATTCAACAACTTCATCATAATTTGTTACAAATGATAAAGTAGTTTTTTTTGAACTGGTTACAATTAATGCAATTGAAAGCGATACCACAATAACACTTGCTGCGATCATAAGTATTAATTTGGTTAATTTACTCATATTATTTTCCTCCCAACATAATTGTTAATAAAATTATACAAATAATTGGATTATTTGTCAACTTACTTACTTACTAACTTTAGTATTTTTTTACGTTCTTTTCAAGATAAAGACTGATGGCTATGCAAATATACCATATTTGTAATCTCCATATGCGAGTTTTAAGTCAATAGGCATTGGTTCATTATATATATTATCAATTAGGTAAGTTGTGTATGATGGAATAGAGCGACAATATGTTTCATTAATTCTATTTTCATATTCAATCTTATACTTTAGATATTTTAGGTATCTGAAAAAATCTAAATATCCCTGTAAATGTTTTGTTGATACGCCTCTAAACTTTTTTAACCAAGTTTTAAGTTCACTATGGAGTCCGTTTAAGCTTGCTAATGTATGGCCAGAATCGCTCTTATAAAACTTAGAAGGAATATAATTATGCTTCATATTTTTTTCGCTTGCAAATTTATCAAAGCTTCTCTTGCTATTTAGTCACTAATATTGATCCATCTTGAAATCTTTCTTTTAGCTTCATAAGCATCTCTGTTGTCTCACTACCTAACCCTGATATTTCAAACAGCATATTATCTTGACTATCAGAAGCAGTCATAACACATACTTTATAACGACTAATTCCGCGGAATGCGCTACTAGTTCGATTCTTCTTGTATCTTGGCATTTTGTCTTTTTTGGTGCCTTTTAGATTAATTGGGAAATAAATCGCATCTAGTTCAATTGACATTAACACATGAGTCGTATATAGGCAAGCAGCATATTTGCACTCTTTAATAAACCTTTCAATAAAACCGACCTCTGCTCTATCGGCATCAAGGGTAAGCGTTGATCTGCTTACAACGGTTTCACGAGTTCTTCTATTATCACGTAGTAATCCCCCAACAAAACCACCCTTGTCTTTTGCTTTATCGCGGTCTTCTTTCTTTAGCTTTGGATATTCTTCCACTGTTTCAGGGGTGCGTAAGGTCGTTTTAAGTTTTTCACAGAGTTCATCAAATGTTATTATGCCATTTGACCATACTTTTGCTTTTGAACTATTTCCTAAAGCAATATTTAATTTTCTCATTTCGTCCTCCTAATCCTTTTGATAAAAGTCAGTTTCATAGCCATCAGCATTAAGGATTAATCCCTCTGCCCACTTTGGTGTAATACTCATGATGTTGCCTATATCTTCAACTTTCACATCGCTACTTGCTTCAATTACAACCTCATCATGAATGTGCATGACTACTTTGTAACCTTTTAAGTTCTCAAGTGCAAATGCGAGAATGTCACGAGCAGTTGCTTGAACAATATTTTCAACAAACTTTGGTCCATAAGACTCAAGCCTCTCCCACTTCTTTGTAGAGCCAACTCCTTCATAAGTAACGCATTCTGAGCCATACTTACTTAGTTCTATTCTCGGTTTTACATAGTTAAGTTTCCTTCCTGACGGAAGGGTTATTTGAAGTAACCCACTACGACACTCAATTCTGAGTCCATGTGTTTCTTCTACACTTTTGTATCTAACTGCATTAAGGTTATTAATCATAACTGAATATGAAAGCAGTGAAAACAATCCAGTACCACTGGCAAGATCAGCTACCACATCTTTTTTATTATCAAAATTATAGAAACAAAGTTTTATCTTAGTTTTACTATTATAATTCAGGTTTATTTGGCTATTAATCTTAAAAACGCATTGTTTAAGCTACTGTGTTAATTACACATATATTACTGAATCTTATGTAATTAACATGAAACAACACTTGTCTTGAAAAGAACAATTACTTTTAATATCTTCATTTAACACACCGTCCTTTAAAGCAGTAGGACATCTATATGAGTTTTGAGTACCCTTAAATTGTAATTAAATAGTGCTAAGACATAATTAAAAAGTGTAATTTTACTAGGGAATAATTAAAAGGCGCTAAGGCATAATTAAAAAGTGTATGTGTTTTTTGGGAATAATTAAAAAGTGAAAAATAAAATAAAAAGGCTTTAATGAGGTGAAGCAAATCACTCATTGAAGCCTTATTTTCCTTAAAATGAGGTAAAAACCCCATTAATATATCCGTTTTATGCTATTTAAGCCTTAATACAACCAGATTTATTGTATCAAAGTAATTGTTCTTATATGGTGCGGTCGGTGGGATTTGAACCCACACATCCGTACGGATACTACCCCCTCAAAGTAGCGCGTCTACCAATTCCGCCACGACCGCATATAATATAAATCTTATTTATTTGCTAATATATTATACTATTTTTTTACACAAAAATCAAGAACTTTTACAAGAAGATTTAAGTGAAAAATAAAAAAGTATTGTTATCAATTAATTATAACAACAATCCTTTTTAGCAATTATAAAATATAAGTATTATCGTTCTAAGATAACTGAGAATACTTCTGGCATTTTGAACTTTGGAAAGTGGTATGCTAACCAGTGAGCTTCAATAATCCAGGTTTTTATTTCTCCTCCTTCTTCAATCTCAATTATTCTGGCCCCTTTTAATGCTTTCTTCCCACCATAACCAGTAAAACCACTTGATCTACCGTATGCTAGCAAGACTCCTTCATATCGTGCAGTAAAGTCATTTGTGTGATCGTGTCCCACAAAGATTGCCTTTACCCCATTTTCTTTGAAGGTATTAAAGGCTCTACTACTGTCTTTTGGAGTACTTATTGTTTCCCGGTGATCCCCCGATATTATTCCATCATTTCGAGCATCCTTAAATTCCTTTAAGGGAATATGAAAAAACATTAGTTTGTCAATTCCTTGATGGTGTTTATTTGACGTTTCTTTAAACCAATCAATTTGGGAGTCTGAAAGATGTTTTCTTTCAATTAGGGAGTCCATAAAATAAAGTGCATACTTAATGTTATGTTTTGCATCTATCAAATCCACATAATAATTGCTACTTCCTTTAATATTGCTTGGTCCAACCTCAAAACAAGAGTTTTGAAAACCGCTCATTCGCTTTGCGATATACCTCTTTGACCGTCCAAATTGACCATCATGATTACCAAAGGTAAAAGCCCAAGGAATCCCAAATTTATCTAAAAAGTTAAAAAAGTGCTTGATTGCTGAAAAATTAAAAAGAGAAAGAGTGACATCACCGGTTACAACCACTAAGTCTGGTTTTTCCACCATCAATAACTGTTCAATAAAAGAGTAGGTTTTAAAGTCGCTATAAAGAATTTTGGGAAACAGTAAATGGAGATCTGTCAATTGAACTATTTTGAAACTATTGTTTTTAAAGTATAATTGTCTAATTGATTTGCTCATAAAAAATACCTCATTATTTATTATCACTCCTTTCATTATTTTTAAACGTAAACAAAAAAGGAATCGATTTGATTCCTCTAACGACTTGCTCCTAAATAAAAGAGAGCTAAAGTACCGGGACCTGAATGTGATCCAATTACAGTTCCGATTCCGTTTATCACAACATCTTTTACCTTATATTTTTCTAAAATTAAATTTTTTAAATAATTTGCATCATCAAGACAATCACCATGACTAATAAAGATCACTTGTTCTTCAGGATTAATAATTGTTTTTTCCATTTGTTCAAATAATTTTTCAATTGATTTTTTACGGCCAATAGTTTTCTTTCTTGGGATTAGTTTTCCTTCATCATTTAAATGCAACACCGGTTTCACCTTTAAGACTGAGCCGATGAAAGCTGAAAAACCACTTAAGCGGCCCCCACGTCTAAGGTGGTGTAAATCTTCAACCGTAAACCAATGGCAAATCTTCAGTTTAGTATCTTCAAGCATCTGAAAGTTTTCTGCAATTGATTTTCCAGCATTATAAGCTTCTACCGCAAGATGAACCAATAGTCCTTCCCCAAGTGAAGCACATAGAGAATCTACCCCAAAGATTTTTCGCTCTGGATATTGTTCTTGGAGTTCCTCAAGTGCTATTCGCATTGAGTTTGCTGTGCCACTTAAACCAGAAGAAAAAGCAATTACTAAAATATCTTTTCCATCTCGGACGTGTGGTTCAATAATTGATAGATATTGTTCAGGATTTAGCTGGCTAGTTGTTGAAGTGCCACCAGCACGTAATTTATCATAGAATTCTTTGGTATCAAGGTCACCATCAATATACTGTTTTCCATCAATCATAAAGGAAAGCGGAATTATTTTTAACATTGGTAATTGAAAATATTCCATTGGTAAATCAGCAGTTGAATCAGTAAAAATAAGATAGTTTTTCATTTAAACCTCCAGTTTCGTAATATTTTCTTTTATCACACTGGCCATAATTTGATGACCAGCTTCATTAAGATGTATGCCGTCAACACAATAATAATCACTAATATTTATTTTTTCTAAGAGGGCTTGGCGAATATTTAACAAAAGAACTTCATTTTTCCGAGCACAATCAATTACTTCTAAACTATAACATTCATGGAATTGATAGATTCTTTTAATGCTTCCTAACCACTCTAAGATATTATCACCATTTAGTCCTTTTGATACAAGCCACTTGAAATATTTCTCAGCATCAATCGGAGGTGGTGTAACCAGGATAGGAATCTTACCCTTCACCATAGTATCATTAACCAAATAATCAAGAATTAAACGAAACTCCCTTATTGGTGTATTGGGAAGATGGATAGCACCTGGACTGTCACTTATCTTTTCCCAATTAAAATCAGCATCATTATTGCCAACTTCAAAAATGATAAAACGATCATCTATTTCATTAACCATATCTTCATAAATATCTTTGGCCTTCGAGATCGTCAAACCAAACTTTGAATAATTGGTAATGTTTATTGAGATATCTTCTTCTAATAACTTTTGAAGATTCCTTTTAGCAATTTGATAGCGACCTCGTTCTTCATTATAAATAACACCTTTAAAGATTGAATCACCGATAACTGAAACACTTAACATTTTATCATTCCTTACATTATATCATCTAGTTATTGATACCATTTTATCAAATACAAGTAACTATGTCAACTAATTAACAATAAAACTATTGCGACAAAAATATGTTTGTGATATAATATATACAACGAGGTGGATTTTATGAATGATATAAAAGCAAACTTAGAGTTATGGTTAGAAAACTTTACTAAAGTACAACTACCTAATTGGGACAAACTACCTGATATTGATCTTTATATGGATCAAGTAGTTACTTATATTATCAGTCAATTACAAATTGATGAAACAGAAAAAGAATCGATATTAACCCCATCAATGGTAAACAATTATGTTAAAAGTGGAGCATTACCGAGCCCTATTCAAAAGAAATATAATAAAGAACACCTATTTTATTTAATAGTCTTTAGAACTCTAAAGTCGGTATTATCCATCAATTCCATTAAGCAACTTTTTGATAATATTGTAAAAGATAATGAGATATCAACCATTCATGACAATTTTAAGAATATATTTGAATCTCTTCTTCAGAAAACAATTCAGAGTCTAACATCAGAAATCAATGATGATATTGATTCTCTTTCTCAATTAGCCCTTAGACTAGCCATCGAAGCTCATGTAAAGAAAGTGATTGCTGAAAAGATAATTGAGTTATTGATATTACCAAAACCTCAAGAAGAAACTGAAAAAGAAACTGAAAAAGATAAAAATAATAAGGATAAAAACAATAAAGATCAAAAGAAGAAAAAAGAAGCTAAAAACTAAGCAAATGAAAATCTCTTTTATGAAAGCCATAAAAGAGATTTTTTTTATCTTGCTCCTTGATCGTATATTTGACCTACGGCTTTTGGTGCCCTTGTTTTTTTCGATGATACCGCAAGTACTATCAAGGTTAATAGATAAGGGAGACTATTATATATTTGACTTGGAATATTTAGTTGATTCAAAAAAGGGATTAAAGTATATTGAGAAGAGATTGCTGACATAAAACCAAAGAATGTTGCAGCAAACAAAACTCTAAGTGGCCGCCACGCCCCAAAGATCAATACCGCAATCGCCAAGAAACCATATCCCGCAGTCGCATTAAAAGATTGGAAAGTACCAACATTACTTAAAGTGAAAAGGATACCTCCAAGCCCTGCTAATACACCCGAGGTTATGACGGCAACATAACGATAGCGATAGATATTGATTCCTAATGAATCTGCAGCATGAGGGTTTTCCCCACAAGCTCTGAGTCTAAATCCATATTTAGTTTTGTATAAGAAAATATAAACAACAATCAATATCATTATTGAAAGGTATAATCCAATTGAAACATTTTCAAAGAAAATGTCACCAATTATCGGAACCTTATTTAACAGTGGTACTTCTTTAATCTTGTAGGTATATCTTTTGATAATGATGTCTCCACCTTTATAAGAGGTTAGAAGAATAAAACCGATAAGCGCTGGTGAAAACAAGTTTAATGCAGTAGCACTAATAATCTGATCACTACTTAAATTTATGGAAGCAAAGGCATGAAGCAAACTAAAGATTCCGCCAACAACTGCTGCTGCAATCAAAGCCACTAATAAGATAACTTGAGCTTGATTAGCGGGCATCGTATTTTCCATTGATGAGATTATGAGGAAACCAACAAAAGCTCCCATTAACATGATTCCGTCTAAAGCGATGTTGGTAACACCACTGCGCTCACAAATCAAAGCACCGAGAGCTACGATTAATAATGGAATAATTGAATCAAAAGCAGCACGAATAATTGAGTAAGCTATTTCCATTACGTAATCTCCTCCTTATTGAGAGTCTTTTTTGATTTTCTTTTTATGGTGGTTCTTTTCTTTATTTGAGTTAAGAATTTCTTTAAGGCAACAGAAATCCCCATAAAGTAAACGATGGATGCTGTTACAATCGATGCAATTTCTCCTTGATATCCATAAATTCGAATAAATGAACCACCTATTGAGATATGAGCGATAAAGTATCCCGCAAAGATTATTCCAATCGGATGACTGCTCGCTAGCAAAGCAACGGTAATTCCACTAAAGCCTTCTCCAGCAAGAATTGGAGCAGTGGTCATTTTAGTTCCGCCTAAATAAAGACAAGCTCCAGCTATACCACTTAAAGCACCTGCTATCATCATCGATAAGATGACATTTCTTTTTTCATTAATACCAGCATACTTACTGGCATCAAAATTTAGACCTACTGCTTTTAGTCCATAACCAAAAGTAGTTTTGTTCAGAATAAACCATACAACTATAGCCATTATAATAGCAACCAGAATAGAGATATCAATCATTGGAGGATGATTGAAAAGAACATCTAGTCCCCATTTCGGCAATAGAGCACTAGGTTTAATACTTGCATAACCACTTACTAAGGTGGTAAATCTAACAATCAAAAGGGAGGCAATGTTAACCGCAATATAATTCATCATGATCGTAGATACTACTTCATTAACATTAGCCAAGGCTTTTAATACCCCAGGAACTAGTCCCCATAAGGCCCCCACTAAGGTACCTGCTAATAAACAGATAATCCAATGAAGGTTAGGATGAATCCCATCAATTTGTCCAATAACGATTGCTACTGCAGCTGCCACAACAAATTGACCGGGGGCACCAATATTAAAGAGTCCTGTCTTAAAAGCAAACCCCACTGACAATCCAGTCAAGATAATTGGGGCAGTTTTATATAAGATATCACCAAACCCTCTAATTCCCTTACCTAATGGTCCAAAGACCATTTCACCAAAAGCAGGAAAAGCAGCACCTGGATCAAAAATAACTAAAATTATCAGACCAAAGATCAACCCAGCTGCCACTGCAATCAAACTAGTTTTAATAGTATCACCACCAGGAGAACGCCAAAAGGCTAGCCACCGATTGGAAAGTGATGTATATTGCTTTTTTATAAAAGCATTAAAGCCATTTTTTTTATTGTTTTCCATGTGGTTGACCTCGCTTTCCACCCGTCATATATAACCCTAATTCTTGATAGGTAACAAGTTTTGGGTCGGCTTCATAAACAATCTCACCGTTATAGATTACTAATATCCGGTCTGATAAGTTCATTATCTCATCAAGCTCTAAAGATACGAGTAAAACCGCATTCCCTTCATCACGATGTTTGACGATTTGATTATGGATATATTCGATTGCGCCAACATCAAGTCCACGAGTCGGTTGAACTGCATATAAAAGTTTGGCTTTTTTACTGATCTCTCTAGCAATTATCGCCTTTTGTTGATTTCCTCCCGACATAGAACGCACAATTGTTTTAGCCCCATGAGCACTTCTAATATCAAACCTTTTAATCAACTCATCAGCAAACCGATAAATTCTTTGATATTTAAGTATTCCGTTTTTTTGAAATTGAGGTTGATAATAGGTAGATAGAATTAAGTTTTCTGCCAAATTAAAATCTAGGACCAATCCATGTCGATGCCTACTTTCCGGTATGTGTGCTGTTCCTAATTCATATCGCTTCCTAATTGATAAATTAGTAGCATCTTCATCATTGATGATAATTTTACCAAGTTTGTTTTTAATTAACCCCGTTAAAATATTAATCAACTCACGTTGGCCATTTCCTTCAATCCCAGCAATCCCTACGATCTCTCCAGCCCTAACTGTGAAATTGATATTTTTTAGTATCTGTTTGTCATTTACATAATAATTCAAGTCTTCCACTATCAATACATCTTCTTTTGGATTGGCATCTTTTTTCTCAGTTATAAAACTAACTTGACGACCAACCATAAGTTCAGCCAATTGAGCAATGGTTGTACTTCCAACATCGACGGTCCCCATATACTTTCCTCGTCTTAGAACAGTACAACGATCAGCCATTCTCATTATCTCTTCAAGTTTATGAGATATAATGACAATTGCTTTTCCTTCTTTTTTAAAGTTAAGAATAATCTCAATTAACTCATCCACTTCTTGAGGGGTTAAAACCGCTGTTGGTTCATCAAAAATAAGAATGTCAGCATCACGATAAAGCATTTTTAATATTTCTACTCGTTGTTGCATTCCCACGGAAATGTCTTCAATCTTGGCATCCAAATCAACAAAGAGATGATATTGACTTGCAATTTGCATTACTCTTTTTCGGGATTCTTCAAAATCAATAAAACCATTTTTAGTTGATTCTTCCCCTAAGACAATATTTTCTAATACGGTATAAACATCCACTAATTTAAAATGTTGGTGAACCATACCAATCCGATACTTATTAGCATCATTCGGATTATTTATATTTGCTTTCTCTCCATTGATATAGATCTCGCCTTCATCAGCTTTATAAAGTCCAAATAAGATTGACATCAAAGTTGATTTTCCAGCTCCATTTTCCCCTAATAAAGCATGAACTTCACCATATTTTAGTTGAAAATTCACTTGATCATTAGCAACCAGAGGACCAAATCGTTTGGTGATATTAAGCATTTCTACTGCAAATTCCATATTTCCTCCTTTTTAAAAGAGGGAGGTTAACCTCCCTAAGTTTTTACCTTTGCTATTGGGCTGGTTCAACCGTCGCTTTAGTTGGATAATCTCCTGTTGAATAGCCTAAGTCGGTTAAAAAGGTAACTAATTGATCATAATTCTTTGGTACAACAATATCACCATCAGAAATTTTTGACACTATCGCATCATACTGTTCTTTAGTAAAGTTCTCAAATTTGGATGATTCAAAAGAAGATAAACCTGAACCACCTTCTTTAACTCCTAAGAGGACAGTACCAGATGCAAAATCATTGTTTTTATAATCAACTAACGATTCATATACAGCATTACCCATCATCTTAATAGCTGAAGTTAAAACATAGTCAGATAAGTATGATTGGTCTACATCAACTCCAATCATATACTTTTGAGCCTCAAGGGCCGCTTCATTAATGGATAGACCTGCTCCACCAGCTGCCACAAAGATAACTTCAGTTCCGGCGGTATACCAAGAAGCAGCTGTTGATTTGTGAGTTGGACTAGGAACAAAACTATTTAGATATAAATATCGGTTGTTAGGGAAAGTAAAGGTTCCAATCCCTTTTTCTTTAGCCGCATAAAAACTTCCAGCAATAAAACCAACACCATATTCTTGAACAGCTGGCACCGGTTGTCCACCCATATAACCGAGATTATTATATCCTTCATGCACCACCGCATAACCTGCTAAAAAGCCTGCTTCATAGTCCTTAAAGAAGATACCTCTAACATTATCTTTATCTTCAGAAGTTGAGACGTCAATTCCAAGGAATAGCACATCAGGATGGTCATCAGCAATCTCATCGATAAAGGTTGCAAAAAGATAACCAGGTAACACTATTACCTTGGCGCCTCCATCGATGGCATTTTCAATAGCTCGTATTCGGTCACTATCTTGAACTTCACAACCCGCTCCAGTACAAGTTGGTTGGTAATATTGATAACTTATACCATATTCATCACCAAACTTTTTTACACCTTCCCAAGCGGCTTGATTAAATGACTGGTCACTAATTGTACCTACATCGGTAACTAAAGCTATTTCATATTTTCCCGTTGTTCGCTTACAACCTGCAATAGTTATTGTTATAACAACTGCGAATAAAATATAAAGTATTTTTTTCATTATCAAATTCCTCCTAAAACTTTAATTTTACCAATATTATTTTGCCAATTTTACTTAAAGTTATTAACTGTTAACAATGGCATTTATTGTTAAAAAAAGTCCTGATAACAGGACTTACATTTAAACTTGATAATTTTTAGCTTGGGTATTAAATAATTGATAATATAAACTATCTTCTTTTTTCATTAATTGATCGTGATGAGCAAAATCTTGAACTCTACCTTGATTAATAATTAACACTTTATCACAAAATTTTGAACTTGAAAGTCGGTGCGAAATATAAAGGGCTATTTTATCACTAACTAACTCATTGAATTTTTCATATATTTCTGCTTCAGCAATCGGATCAAGGGCACTTGTTGGTTCATCTAAAATAACCAGTGATGAATTTTTATATAAAGCTCTAGCAATCGCCAACTTTTGCTTTTCACCACCAGATAAATCTGTTCCATCACTATCAAATTCTTTATTAAGGTGGGTATTAATTTTATTTGGTAGTCTATTTATCGTATTGGTTAAATCTACTTCTTCAATTACTTGATTAACTTTTTCTTCATTAACTTTTTCAGTCAAAGTAATATTTTCTAAGATGGTAAAGTCAAACAATCGATAGTCTTGAAATACTACTGAGATTGCTTTGTTATAACTTTGATATTCATAATCAAATATATCAATATCATTGATATAGATATGACCTGAGATCGGTTCATATAAACGACAAAGCAGTTTGATTAATGTCGTTTTCCCCGCTCCATTTAAACCAACAATTGAAATCTTCTCTCCTTTTTCAATAACAAAACTGACATTATCAAGAACTAACTTATCACTGCGCGGATATTTAAAACTGACGTTTTTAAACTCAATCTTAGTGACTTCTCCTGAAAACCTTGTCTTTCCTTTTTCTCTTTTTTCTTCAGGTAATTGCATAAATTCAATGAACGGATCTAAATAGGATAATAATTGTTTAAAGTAAAAACTGCTTTCAAAAAGACTGTTCATTGAATTAGTAAAATTAATTGCGCTCATCGTGAATAAAGAAAAGTTGCCTAAAGTTAAGAAGCCTTTAAAAACACGTCGGGCTAAATATAAATGAACAAAGGCAAATTGAAGATTAAAGATAATGGTTGTCAACCCACTAACTATACCTTGTTTTTTTAAAAAGGGAAAGAACTCATCTCTAAAGATCTTTTGACTAAACTCATCAAGTTTATCAACTATCAGGCCATTCATATGATAAAGCCGAATGTCTTTAGCAATTTCTTTATTCATGACAAAACTCAAATAATAGTTATATTGGCGATTAATCGGAATTAGTCTTTGGAAGAAGCGTTCTTTATAATCGTACAAGTAGCGATTAATAAGACTAGTGAGAATTACCGCACCAGCTAAAATTACAAGCACTATTTTATTTAAACTAAACAGGATTGCCACCAGTCCCACAATCGTAATAATATCCTTTACCATTTGAGCCATAATAGTCAGGATTCCTCTTAAAGCCCCTTGATTGTTAGAAGCAAACAGTGCCCTTTCCTTTAAATCTAAGTAATAGGGGTCTTCAATGTGTTGATATTTAATACTCATAATCTTTTTGCCAAGTAGTTCAAGGAATCGTTCTTCAACTTCCATATTTTTTAGATTAAGTAGTCTTTGAATAGTCTTATTAACAAAGTTAATTATTAGATTTAAACCAATAACTATCAAAGCTATTATTGTAACAACTAAGGCTCGATTATTGGTTAAGGATAGCGCATCAATAATTAGTTTAGGAAAATAAACGATAGTAAATACTTGAATGGTATTAAAGAGAGCTGATAATAGAATCAAGAAAAAATAACTCTTTGATATTTTCCAAGCTATTTGTAAAAATGTCTTAAGTAGTTTGATACGTTTCATGGGCTTCACCTTCTTGATAGTACTTTCCTTGAATCATAAACATTTGATAGTACTTTCCTTTTCTTTCAATTAGTTCATCATGAGTTCCCATTTCTTCTATTCCATTTGAGCCAATCAAAACAATTTGATCACAAAAACGGGTACTCGCAAGTCGATGGGAAATATAGATGGCGGTCTTATCACCAATTAGTTGATTAAAGTTTTGATAGATTTCTTCTTCGGCTAGAGCATCTAAAGCTGCTGTTGGCTCATCAAGAATAATCATTCCCGCATCTTTATAAAGTGCTCGAGCAATGGCCATCTTTTGATTTTCGCCACCAGAAAACTCTACTCCTTTTGGATCTAAGATCTTCAACATCATTTGGTCTAGTCCTTGGTCTAAACTCTTAATTTTAGAATTAAGCCCTACCATTTCTAAACTTTTTTCAACCTTTTCGGTATCGATATCTTTGTTCGTTAAAGCAACATTTTCCTTGATGGTAAAAGCCATCATTTGAAACTCTTGAAACACCACGGAAAACATCTTGTAATATTCTCTTTTGTCAAACTCTTTTATATTAATACCATTAATAAAAATATCTCCTTCTTCAATCTCATAGAGTCTAGTTAACATTTTTACTAAGGTTGTCTTTCCAGCCCCATTGACACCAACAATAGCAATTTTCTTTCCTTTTTCAATTTTAAAATTTAAGTTTTTATAAATGTAGCGATCACTTTTGGGATATTTAAAACTAACATTTTTAAATTCAATTGAGAAGGTTTGATCAGTGAGTGTTGGAAGCGTACCTTGGTTTTTATAATAACTAGTATCAATAAATTTGTAGTAGTCACTTACATATAATAATTCACCGATTAAATCACTGTTATCTAAGATAACTTTTTTTAGTGATATTGATAACGCCGCAACTGCTCCAATGTACATTAACAAGTCACCAATCTGAAAACTAGGATTATTAAGAGCCTGATTAATTAAAATTGCATAAACAATTAAATCTTGAACCAGTAATAATAATACATCAGCAAACCCTAACTTGTATTCTAGATTAAAAATCTTTCTAAAGACATTTAAATAACTTTTAACTTCTCGGTCATATTTTTTAATAATCTTATCTTGGACATTGAAAAGTCTGATATCTTTACCATAACTAAAGTCATGACTGACATTCATATAGTAGCGACGACGTCTACTGGTATGAGTAATATCATTTTTTCTTTTATAGCGATACTTCTTAACAATTTGACTAAAATAGAAGTTAGCTATTACATTGATTATAATAATGAGCAAAATGTAAATACTTAAACTACCGACAATTAAAAAATAAAAGATTAAACTAAGTAACTCCCCAAAGACCCCAAACATTATGTTCATTACCTTTTCAATCCCAACATCATTTCTTGACAAGGCCTGAATTACATTTTCATGTTCATCTAAAAAGTTTGGGTCTTCGGAGTATTCATAATCTAAGGTTAAAAACTTATCGCACACTTCATTAAAGAGATTAACCCGAAGAAGAGTAATTTTTCCCTCACTTGTATCTTTCAAGTAACTTTTGAAAAAACCAAAGACTATAGTCACCGCTAAGAAAATAAATACTGCAAGAAGTATATGATCATAATTAACTACATCTTTCGTTAACTCATCAACAATTACTTTTGGGAGGAGGATTGCTGCTACAGGATACACCCCGCTTACTACTGTATAAAAGAAGAAATTTAAAAATAGCTTGGGATCATTTTTCCAAGCATATTTTAAAATTCTTTTTATAAGGCTAAAATATTTTACTTTTGTGATTGTCATAATGCTAATTTCCTTCCATCAACTTGCTTAAATAATGAATCAACTTATTAAAAACCGTACTATTTAAACGGTAATAAATTTTATTAGCTTCTAAACTTACTTCATCAATTTCAATTAAATTATATCTTTTTAAATAATCCAAATGATAGGATACGGTAGCCGGGGTCAATTCAACTAGTCGTGATAATTCTTGAAGATACAATCTTTTATTTTGAAGGATACTTACAATGCGAAACCGCGTCTTATCCCCTAATGCTTTAAGTGAATTAATGATTAAAGTTTCTTCATTAATTGATTCCTCTTTTAAATCATTCAGAATAAAGAATAAAAAACCATAGTTTAATAAGTTAGATTTTTGTCCAAGTGTAACACTCATTTCACTATAAGCAAAAATTGATGGTTGGACCCGAACTACTCTTTCACTATTTCTAAGGTCCTTAAGAATAACATGGTCTTCAATACGTTGGTAGGCATCACTAAAATTTTTTAATACTTCTTCTTTAATTAAATAGTTATATTTAAATATTATCCTACTTGTTACTCCTATTAGTTCTTTAAGTTCTTGATAATATTCACTGCCTTTATAATAGAAACTAATACATATCATTTTAGTTTCATTGGAAAAGTCGGTCATATTGAGAAGTCTTATTAAATCTTCGATACTGTTAATGGTGAGATCCACTGGTTCTGGATCAGTATAATAAGATTTAATAAAATCACTAAAAAAGGAATTGGTATCAAATTCTTTACCTCCATTATCAAGCACATATAAATAGAGATTGGAAGCAAGTGAATGGTTAAACTCTCCCGCCTTTAAAAAGGGAACTAAATTGGGATCGATTACTATTTCTTCATTTTCTAAGGAACTTAGTAATTTTTCATAATTACTAAATAATTTATTTGCTTTTTCTCGTGGAACACCATACTCAATTAAACTCTTGATTGTCTTTTCATGGTCTTGCTTTTTAGCAAGCCTCTTCTCTAAATAATAGGCAGCTTCTAAACGATAATCTATATCATTGATAAAATCTATTTTCATATTCTTTCCTCCATGGACATATTATACATTAATATTAGATGGTTGTCAATAGATATTAGATAACTATCTAATATAAAATATAAAAAAAGAGAACAGGATTTACATTTTTCGTTAGAAAATTGTATTTCCTGTTCTTTTTTGACAGTTATCCTCTTTTGGCTAGTAATTCTTCTAATAAGCCTACTAGTTCAGTTAAGCGAGAAACCACCGCAAGGAACGGTTCAGCTGTTCTTAAATCAACGCCAGCTTCTAATACTTGATTAACTGGATAGTCGCTACCACCTGATTTTAATAAGCCCAGGTAACGATCAAAGGCTCCTTCTTTTTGGTTCTTAACATCTTGATAAATTTTTAAAGAAGCACTGAAGCTAGTAGCATATTGATATACATAATATGGAGTAAAGAAGAAATGTGGAATATAAGCCCAAACTACTTCTTTATATGGTTCCTCATCTAAATTGATATCATAGTATTGATGATAGAGTTCTTTCATAATCTTGCTTAGTGATTCATGGTTAATGGTACGTCCTTCTTCAGCTAATTTGTGAGCTTGATATTCATAATCAGCAAATAAACTTTGGCGATAGAATGTACCAAGGATACCATCAATTGCTTGCGCAATTAAAGCAATTTTGAAATTATCATCAGTTGATGTTTTAATTAAATAATCTAAGAATAGTTGTTCATTAAAGGTTGAAGCAATTTCAGCCACAAAGATAGTATAGTTGTTAGTTGCAAAAGGCTGATTAGCATCAGCTAAAATCGTATGCATTGAGTGTCCTGCCTCATGAGCAATGGTAAAGGCACTATCGATGTTATTATTGTGATTAAGTAAGATGAATGGGCCTTTTCCATAAATTGAGGTAGAATAAGCACCAGTACGTTTGCCATCTTTGATGTCAACATCGACTGCACCTTCGCGAAGTGCTTCTTTGGCTAGTTCATAGAATTCATTGCCTAACTCTTTAGCAGACTCTAAGAATATCTTATATGATGTTTCGTAATCAAACTCAATGTTAGATTCAGCAAAACTCAAGAAACGATCATAAGTACGATACTTATCTAATTTAAAGTATTGCTTTCTTAGTTCTATATACTTCTTAACAATTTCGGTATTGTTTTTAGTTGTTTCAATCAGTGATTGGTAAACACTTACTGGGATCTTATTTCTTTCTAAGTAGCTTTCAAGGGTAGACCCATAATTTCTACTCTTCATAATAGCTATATCATTTTGAACGATGCCATTATAAATGCTTGCGAAAGTATGACGATGATCAGCATAGTATTTAAATACCGCTTCAAAGACGACACGACGATCTTCTTGATTTGGTAAGATGCCTAAATAATAACGATAATTACCATTGTTAATCTTTAGTTTTTCACCTGTTGATATTTCAACTTCAACATCGTAGTTATCACTAACAGCAATACTACTATAAAGCGAACCATGGTTGCTTTGTACCTCAGCAAAATTGCTTAAGATCTTTTCTTCAGCCGCTCCTAAGATATGAGCCTGTTGATCAAACATCTTTCGAAACATAAAGGAGTATTCCTTTAATTTATCACTAGAAGCTATTAGTTCTTTTACTTTATCATATCCAAGTGCAATTACTTCTGGTTGGAAGAATGATGAATAACGAAGGTAGTCACCATAGAGCGATTCAACTTCTTTTAATGTTGAAAAGGCTGCAGTATCTTTTTGGTTCAAGTCATATTTCATATGAGAATAAGTGTATAAAGTGTATAACTTTTTCCCAATTTCTTCACTCAAGATAATATACTCTTCTAAGTTATCAGCTAGTTTACCTTGGAAAGAACCGACTTTCAACAATTCATCTCTTACTGCTTGTAAGTCTTTATCAAATTCTCCTTCTTGATAGATTAAACTAAAATCCCAATCTTTTTTCATAAATTGACCTCCATTAATAATATCTTTCATTTCGATCTTTCATATTTTTTCTTATTTCACGATCGGCCGATTCTTTTTTCAAATCTTCCCGACGATCATATAGTTTCTTTCCCTTGGCGATTGCAAGCTCAACTTTGGCCAGTTGATTACTTAAATACACCTTTAAGGGAACTAGTGTATATCCTTTTTGCATAATTGCATTTTCTAGTTTTCTTATTTCACGTTTTGTCAATAGTAATTTACGGTGTCGTTTGGGGTCATGATTAAAGATATTCCCTTTTTCATATGGTGAAATATGCATATTAATTAAAAACACTTCACCATCTTTAATATCACCATAAGACTCATTGATATTGGCTAGTCCGTTACGGAGCGACTTTATTTCCGTCCCTTTTAAAACAATACCACATTCAATCGTGTCTTCAATAAAATAGTCATGACGTGCTCTTTTGTTTTGGCACAGAATTTTTTCGTTTGTTTTCATACTTTCTCACCCGTTTTTTCTTTGTTTCAACAAGTTCAAAATTAATCTCGCGTTCGGCTTTACTAGCACTAATTAATTTTACTTTTACTACATCACCAATTCGATATATTTTTCTGGTTCTTTCACCAATCATAATCATTAAATCAGAATCAAAATTATAATAGTCATCATTCATATCACTGACATGGATCAAACCTTCAACGGTATTCGGCAGTTCCACATACATTCCCCAATTACTAATTGATGAGATTACTCCTTCGAACTCTTCGCCAATAAATTGTTCCATATATTCAGCCTTCTTCATATCGTTGACTTCATTTTCACAATCAATGGCATCGCGTTCTTTTTTACTAGATTGCGTACTTGCTTCATTTACTTTAAGGAGATAATACTCAAAATCAAGGTTACCTTTAAATAAGAATTCCTTAATTAAGCGATGAACTAATAAATCAGGATAGCGTCTGATTGGAGAAGTAAAGTGAGTATAGCACTTACTTGCCAAACCATAATGTCCTAGATTTTCCGGGGCATAACGAGCTTTCGCCATACTTCTTAACAGTAAGGTATTGAGCGCTCGCTCCGCTGGTTCATCTTTAACATCATTAAGTAATTGTTGTAAAGCGTGTGAATGAATTTTATTCTCACGTCCTTTTATATTATAACCTAATGCCCTAGCAATTGCAATTATTTTCTGAAGTTTTTCCCCATTAGGTTCTTCATGAACTCGGTAAATAAATGGGCATTCCAGCCAACTCATTGCGCTAGCAACAGTCTCATTAGCGATCAGCATAAACTCTTCGATAAGTTTTTCGCCAATCCCTCTTGTTCTCAAGACCACATCTAATACCTTACCAGTCTCATCAACCACAATTCGAGTTTCTGATGTTTCAAAGTCAAGTGAACCTCGTTTTTCGCGCATCGTGTAAAGGATCTTGGCTAGGTCTTGCATATCCTTAAACATCGGATACAAGTTCTCATATTCTTTAATAGTATCTGGGTCATTTTCTTCTAACATCTTATTAACTGCTTCATAAGTCATTCTTTGATGTGAGTGAATTACTGCCTCAAAGATATCATAGTGAACAACTGTACCACTTTTATCAATTTCCATTTCACAGGCCATTGCTAAGCGGTCTTCTCCTGGATTAAGAGAACAAATACCATTAGATAATTGATGAGGAAGCATCGGAATTACCCGATCCGCTAGATAGACACTGGTTCCTCTTAAATAAGCTTCTTGTTCAATCTTAGAGTTTTCTTTAACATAATGGGCTACATCAGCAATATAAACGCCTAAGAGGTAATTTCCATTACTCAGTTTTTCAACATATACCCCATCATCTAAGTCTTTGGCATCGGCCCCATCAATGGTAACAATGGTGCGTGCCCTTAAGTCTTTTCGTCCCTCAATATCAAGTTCCGTAACTCGATCAGGAATCATAGCTAGTTCAGCCAATACTGGTTCTGGAAATGATGTTCTAAATTGATAGTTTAGCGCTACACTAGTAATATCAATTCCTGGGTCATTTTTATGACCAATAACATCAATCACTGATCCATAGGCTTCGCCACTTTCACCATATTTATCAATAAGGACTTTAACCTTGTGATCAACGAAAGCTCCATTCAAAGATTCTTTATCAATATAAACTCGTAAGTTTAAGTTTTTGTCATCACTTTCAACATAATACTTGCCGCGATATCTCTTTAAATCTCCAATGATAAAATGAGTATTGCGGGTAACAATTTTAATTACTTCACCTTCAACTAGTCCCCCTCTACTTGAAGGATTGGTTTTAATCATAACGATATCATTAGGAAGCGCTCCATTAACGCTTGTTCTTGGAATAAAGACATCGCGGTCATCTTCTCCAATTCGAACAAAGCCAAAGCCTTTCTTTTTGATATCAATTGGACCTACTTTAAAGTTAAAGCGTTCAATTAAATCATATTTATTTTTTTTAGTGCGATAGATGATTCCTTCATCTTCTAAAGCATTTAAGGTTTTGACGATTTCCACAAAATCTTTGGAACTCGTTTTTCCTAAATGAGTGCATATTTCATTTGCGTTCATTCTTATATAATTTTCATCATTAAATAATGACATTAATTCTTGACGCATAGGATCACCTTCCTTCTATTTATTATAGCCAAAAATTCTTAAAACAAAAAGGGCCTTTCGGCCCATTTTTTAAAATCCGCGTTCAATAAAGAAAGCTGCTATCAGCGATAGGACAAAAAATAACACCGATAATACAGCAGTAAAACGGCTGATATGTTTTTCTAATCCGCGCTCTTTCTTATTTGCAAACAAATCTGATTTTTCACCAGAAAATGCTTTTGAAACATCGTCTTTTGAACTTTGTAAGACGATGATGCCGATTAGCAAAATAGACACGACTAATAACATATAATCAAGAAATACCATAATTACTCCTCCTAATTGAGTTAGACCATATTTTTGTACATTCAATTATGATACATTATAACATAATTTTTGCCTTTAGGCAAGTAAATTTATTTAAATAACTTTATTTCTTCTTAACTTTATTACTTTAATGCATGTTTTATTACTTCATCAATTGAAGTAACTGGGATAATATTTAAACTTTCTTTGACACTTTGAGGAATCTCATCAATGTCTTTCAAGTTTTCGGCAGGAATAATGATGGTATTAAGGCCACTACGGTTTGCTGCAATAGACTTTTCTTTAATTCCTCCGATTGGAAGGACGCGTCCTCTTAAGGTTATTTCACCAGTCATCCCAACATTATGATTTACTGGTTTACCACTTAAAGCCGAGATGATTGCCGTAGCAATCGTTACTCCAGCTGATGGACCATCTTTCGGAATAGCTCCTTCTGGAACGTGGATGTGAATATCATTTTCTTTGAATTTTTCATAAGGGATGTCAAATTTATCACAGTTAGATTTAACGTAACTTAGAGCAGCTTGAGCCGACTCTTTCATAACGTCTCCTAACTTACCTGTTAAAACTAATCGACCATCACCTTTGAAATAGGTAACTTCTACCGCTAAGGTGTCGCCACCATATTGAGTGTAGGCAAGACCAGTAACGACTCCAATTTGATCGCTCTTATCAGCAATATTATGAGTAAATCGTTTTTTGCCTAAATATTCTTCAATATTATCCGGAGTAATATCAACTCGCTTAACCTCACCCATTAAAATATTTTTAATAGCCTTTCTGATTAAGGAGCCAATATGACGTTCTAATTCACGAACTCCCGCTTCACGAGTATACTCACGAATAATACTTAAGATTGCTTCATCAGTAATACTAAAATCAGCAACACTTAAGCCATGAAGTTCTAATTGTTTTTTCACTAAATGACGTTTAGCAATTTCTAATTTTTCATATTCAGTATAACTAGAAAGTTCAACTATTTCTAAACGGTCACGAAGTGGAGCAGGAATATTACCTAAATAGTTAGCAGTTGCAATAAAGAACACCTTTGACAAATCATATGGTTCTTCTAAATAGTGATCGCTAAAATAGCGGTTTTGTTCACCATCAAGAACTTCGAGCATCGCACTGGCTGGGTCACCTTTATAATCACTACTCATCTTGTCAATTTCATCGAGCAAGAAGACTGGATTAATGGTACCAGCTTTTTTCATTCCTTGGAGAATTCGACCAGGAAGGGCACCTAAATATGTACGGCGATGTCCACGAATTTCTGATTCGTCTTTAACACCACCCAAAGCGACTTTTACAAACTTCTTGTTTAAAGCCCGAGCCACACTGCGAGCAAGTGATGTTTTACCTACTCCTGGGGGACCTACTAAACAAAGAATCGCTTGAGGGTTTCGTTTTGTCATTATTTTAACGGCTAAATATTCTAAGATTCTTTCTTTTACTTTTTCTAAGCCATAGTGATCACCATCAAGGATTTCCTTTGCCTTTTTGATGTCATCACTATCAAGGGATTCAACACTCCAAGGAAGACTCACCACAAAATCAAGATAAGTTCTAATAACTCCTGATTCTGCTGAATTACTTGGAGTTGCGCTATAACGTTCGAGCTCATTCAAAGCCTTTTCTTCCATTGCCTTAGGCATTTTGGCTTGTAATATTTTCTTTCTTAAAACTTCAATGTCCGTTTCTTTTTTAGCTCGGTCACCAAGCTCATCTTGAATAGCTCGCATTTTTTCCCGCAAGTAATATTCTTTTTGATTTTCACTAATGGATTTTTTAACTTCCTCATCAATTTTCTGTTCGAGTGAAGCAAAATATTTTTGACGCTTAATATCTTCTAATAACATCTTTAAGCGCTTTCCAATACTTAATTCTTCTAAATATAATATCTTTCGGTTATAGTCCATATTCATATGGTAACCGATAATATCGACTAGTGAATCAGCACTAACACCTCTATTTAGAACTTGAGAGATTTCTTTCAATTCCCTTAAGAAGCGTTCACCACCATTCGCAATTTCCTCAGCAACCATCTTGACTAAAGTATACTCACTATCAGGATCTGTTGATACTGATGGTAGAGTAGTAAAGTCAACCACAAAGTGAGGAGTTTCTTGAACGAAACCATCAATCTTACATCTAACAATTGATTGTAATTTTACCTTGCGAATGTTATTAGGCATCGTCATATTAAGGGCAATCTTCGCCACCACAGCAATCCCTTTAACATCCTCAATGGTTGGTTTTTCAATAGTAGGGTTTTCTTGCACAAGCAAGACAATATAATTTTGGAATTGTTCTGCTTCTTTTAAAGCTTTTAAACTATCTAAGCGTCCAACATCAATTCTAATTTCATTATTTGGAAGTGGAATGACTCCCCTCACAGCTATTGCTGGTAATTGTGATTTGATAATATCAGTACTATTAAACATATTTTTTCACCTTCTTTCTATCCTCCTACGCACTATCCTTTCGGTACATCTTTAACTCCGGGGCTCCTTTCATTAAGACGGTATCTTTCGTAATGATACAGTCAGTAATATCAGGATTATCCGGAATCTCAAACATAATATCTAACATAATTTGTTCGAGAATTGTTCTTAAAGAGCGAGCACCATTTTTCATTTGATATGCTAATTTCGCAATTTCCGTTAATGCCCCATTTTCAAAGACTAAGTTGACTTTGTCTAAGGCAAACAGTTCTATATATTGCTTGATAATTGAACTCTTTGGTTCTTTTAAAATCCGATATAAATCATTTTCTGTTAACTTATTAAGTTTTGCGATAATCGGTAAGCGACCGACTAATTCGGGAATAATACCATATTTTTTAATTTGTTCTGAAGTAATCTCATCCTTTTCATTTTCATCGCCTTGTTTAAATCCAATATCATTTTTCGGTTTGATATTGGTGATCCCTTCAAAGGCACCACTACAGATGAATAATACATCGCTTGTGTCAAAAGGGATAAATTCTTGATGAGGGTGTTTCCGGCCCCCTTGAGGTGGGACATTAACTACAGAACCTTCAATTATTTTTAATAAAGCGTGTTGAACTCCTTCCCCAGAAACATCACGAGTAATCGAAATGTTTTCTCCTTTCCGAGCTAGTTTATCGATCTCATCGATAAACACAATACCTTTTTGAGCAAGTTCTAAATCATAGTCAGCATTTTGAAGTAGTCTTAACAAGATGTTTTCGACGTCTTCCCCGACATAACCGGCTTGAGTATAAGCAGTTGCATCACAGATAGCAAACGGAACATTGAGTATTTTGGCCATGGTTTTGGCAAGAAGGGTCTTCCCAACTCCACTTGGCCCAATAAGCAAGATGTTTGATTTTTCTAAAGTGACCTTGCTTTTACTGGTAATCCGCTTGTAGTGATTATAGAGCGCCACTGAAAGAATTTTTTTCACATGGTCTTGTCCAATCACTTCTTGATTTAGTTCTGCTAAGATACTTTTAGGAGTAAGGTCAGAGTTAATGAAGTCGGAAAACGGATCATTCATCTCTTCTGAGCGCATTGACTCTAAAATGTGAAAATACACTTCAACACATATTTCGCAAATATTGGCATTTAGTCCTTCAATTAGTTGTTCGTTTTCTCGAGGGACTGCCCCACAAAAAGAACAACGCTCTAAATTATCGGTCATTATCTACCATCCTCCATCTATTAGTATGGAAGATTTTAATAATTTTACTCAATAATTGCTTTTTCTTTTAAAAGATTAATTGTCTTTTGCATGCGAAGATGTTCAGTTAAAGCGGCTAGGTCAACCATCTTTTTAACTTGAGCAGCTTCCATCTTATTTTCTGATGCAAACTTGTTAATTTCCGCATCAATATCTTCTTCATTTACTTCAATTTTTTCAACCTTCGCAATTTCTTCTAAAACAAGTTGTTCAAAGATTCTTGAGCGACTTGCTTCTCTAAGTTTTGCTTTAAAGTCTTCAATTTCAAAACCATTGTATTGAATAAATAGTTCAACTGGAATGTTGTATTGTTCGGCTTGATGTTCTACTTCGTGCATACGACGTTCAAACTCTTGTTCAATCATTGATTCTGGAAGATCAATTTTAGCATTGTCACATGCTGTTTTAATTACTGTTTCAGTAATGTGGTTTTCGTATTGAGCTTCTTTGGCTGCTGCGATTTGTGCTTTGATGTGTTCTTTATACTGATCTACTGTTTTAACTTCTTCAATATTAAGTTCTTCAACGATTTCATCAGTTAATTCAGGAATTACTTTTGTTTTAACTTCATGAACCACTACTTTAAAGGTTGCTTCTTTACCAGCTAAGTCTTTTGCATGATATTCTTCTGGGAAAGTAACGATAACATCTTTTTGATCGCCTGATTTTAAGCCAACAAGTTGTTCTTCAAATCCAGGGATAAAAGTTTTTGAACCAATTTCAAGTGGATAGTTTTCACCTTTGCCACCTTCAAAAGCAACTTCATCAACTAATCCTTCAAAATCGATAATGGCTGTGTCGCCTAATTCAATTGCTTCTTCTTTGATTACATTTTCTGCTTTTTGCTTAAGGGTATTTTTAATTTCGTTTTCAATGTCTTCTTCTGTTACTTCTTTAGAGAGTGCCTCTACTTTAGTATTTAGGTATTCACCTAAGTGAACTGGAGGAAGGACATCAACGATTGCTGTGAAGGCAAATGGACCATCATGTTTAATTGCTGTTGGATCAAAATCAATCTCTGGTGATGCCACTACTTGAACATTGTTTTCAACAACTGCTTTCACATAGTTTTCGTTAATAGCAATATTTACTGCTTCTTCATATAATGATTCATAGCCAAAGCGGCTAATATAAATATTAAAAGGTACCTTTCCTTGGCGGAAACCATCGATTTTAACATTTTTAACAACTTTATCAAAAGCCTGTTTAATGGCTCCTTGGAATTCACTCGCATCGAGCTGAATTGCTATTTTAACTTGACTTTCACTTAATTTTTCTACATTGACATTCATTTTTTTTATATTCCTTTCAAATTTAAATGCTTTATATATTATACCAAAAGATCCATTTCAATGCAAAAGAATAACAACAGAGAACCGCAACTCATTTTTTATTTTGAAGCTAGATACTTGTCCACTTCTTGTTCGACAAACTTAAGTGGAATTGGTCCTAAATCTAATATTAACTTATGATATTCCTTTTCATTAAAACTTGTGCCAAGTTTCTTTTGGGCCTTTTCATACATATCAACAAACTTCAAATAAGTAAAGAAGTATTGTTGTGAATTGGTTGGTACTTCAACCAATTGGTTATATAGCGCTTGATAATCAACTTCTGGATTAGTTGGGCCCAGATTGGTTTCTAAATAGGAAATAATATCATCATATCCATATCCTAGATAATGGATACAAATATCAAGGATGGCAGTTATGATACCATTGATCTCATCATTTAATTTTATGGCCTCTACCACTGTGGGATTGGCCTCACTAAAACGATAACTATACATTTCGGCATAAGTTGCCCAACCTTCAACATAGCCAATATTGCGAAGCACTTTCCGAATGATATTTACCTCTTGATTTTTAAAATACACATTTTGATATAAGTGTCCCGGAAAGCCTTCATGGGCTAAAGTAACAAACAAATAATTAGGACGATCATTTACACTCTTAGCATTGAGGTAAATGAATTCAGAACTGGTTTCATCAATTGGGGAAATAACATAGGCCGCTGGGCTAAAGTTATTTTCCATTGATTTATGGATGTATTTAACTGATACATCAATATCATAATCATCAATTGAAGGAAAACTAGTTTTAATATGTTCACGATGATAATTTACTAAATCCATTGGACTATCAAAGTCTAACAAGATTGTTTGATTAATTTCTTCAACTAATCCCTCATTATTTTGTAACAAATTTACATAACTTATAATCCGTTTACGTAAATTGTTTTCTAAATAACTTAATGCATCATCAACCTTAATGTCATATCCTGTTACTTGATTAAATAAGAATTGATAAAACTCTTTTCCACCTTCATAGTGATAGAGTCCTTGATTATTAGTTGCTCGACCTTTTAGATTAGATAGGTTATCTTTTAAATAAATATAACCATTATAAAAACTAGTTTTGATTGCTACTTCATGTAAGTTTTTATAGCGGCTTTTTTCACTTTCACTTAAAAAGTCAAGTCCATCAATTTTATCATTAAATACGGGGATTAAAAAGTGGTCATCGATATCATTGGTAATTCTTTCACACTGAGCAATTACTTTATCAATGACAAAGTCCGGCATTCCGTAACCTTTATCAGCCTTTTCAACTTCAAATTGATAATACTTCTCAAAGGTCGGTTCAACCAGATTCACTATCTTTATGTAACTTTCAATATCATCAACATCATAGAAACTATACTCAGCAAAAAGCAAAGGTAATTGAGCTTGATAACCTAAGTAAGAACCCAAATATGATGAATCTAAATAGTACATATAAGTTTCTTTTTTCTGTGATCTCTCTAAGACATCTTTAATAATTAAATAAGTTATTTGTTGGTCCTTGGTTAAGGTATCAAAATCAAACTCAGCTAAGCGTTTGAGATATCCTTGAACACTAATCCCAAGGAAGTCCCCAATTACGGAACCGCCACTTCCACTTGGAACGTAGGGCTCTGGGAGTGATGGATCGTAGTGTTCAAAACCAAAGGCTTCACGATCTTTAAATAGGTTATTGATGGTGATTTCATCATAGCCAATAATCGATAAGAAAAAATCATTTGAGAACTTTTCAAATGTTTCACCCTTGTGAATGTTGATACAAGCACTCGTTGTTAATATAATAATAAAAACCAATACCACTCTTACTATTCTCTTGATGCGTTTCATTATATCACCTAACCTATAATAATTATACCTTAAGTGCCCTTTTTATTCAACAAAATTACCTTTAAGAAGAAATAGAAAATATTTTTAAATTAAAATAGTAATATTTCCCTTTTTTAATGTATAATAATAGTAAACGGTAACATACTTATGGTATGATAGTATTGTAAGAAAGATACTTTAGGAGGGAAAAAATATGTATACTTTACCTAAATTACCTTATGATGTTAATGCTTTAGAGCCTTATATTGATGGAAGAACTGTGGAAATTCACCATGGAAAACACCATCAAACTTATGTTAACAATCTAAACAAAGCCCTGGAAAAGTACCCTGAGTTATTCGAGGTGCCACTTGAAGAATTACTTGCTGATTTAACTAAGGTTCCTGAAGACATTAGAACTGCTGTTAAAAATAATGGCGGTGGCCATTATAACCACTCATTCTACTGGCAAATTTTAAAACCAGGCAATGATGCAAAACCTACTCCGGTTATCGGAAAAGCTATTGACCGTGATTTTGGTTCTTTTGAAGAATTCAAAAAAGCATTCACTGAAGCTGCTTTAACTCAATTTGGTAGTGGCTATGCTTGGATGGTTGTAACTCCAGAAAATAAATTAAAAGTTATTAAAACAAGCAATCAAGATTCTCCATTTGGGGAAGGAAAACCAATTCTTGTTATTGATGTTTGGGAGCATGCTTATTATCTCAAATATCAAAACCGTCGTGCTGAATATATTGAAATGTTCTTCAATATTATCAATTGGGAACAAGTTGAAAAATTCTATCTAGAAGTTACAAAATAAGAACTTAAAAAGGCGCTCTCCCAAAGGGGGAACGCTTTTTTTATTGGGAACATATTGTGAATAAATAGGGGTAGCTTTTCATATAAAGTAAACAGAAATGAGGGATGTGATGTTTACTAATGAAACCTACCATAAGAAAATACTAAATCTTAATATGTTCTACCTAAGGATCCAAAAAGAACACGCTTATTTTCTCCAAACCTTAATTCCTCCTAAGCAAGCCGATTTAATAAAATCAATTACTCACTTTCATGAAGAGTATCAATATCTCATACAAGAGACGATGAATATCGGTGCGGGAATACTAGAAGTAAGTGATTATATGGTGACTAACTATACCTTAAGCATGGAAAAACTAACAGCCTTTCTCACCGGACATCCTATCGACACTGATCTTACTATCTTAGAACTGAATCTGGCTACCCAACCCGTTATTAAAGAGTGGGATAAAAACCTTAAAGAAGCGGTTACTCAACTGAATCAAAAGATCACATCTTTGAATAGAGAGTTTATCAAACTTCATAATGATGTGCTGGAAAAGGTAAGTACTTGTGGTATACTGCTAAACACCTATCCAAGTTTTCTTCTCCACATGAAAGAAGAACTAATTCATTATAACGAGCTACTTCCCAATATTATAAGTTATTTTGAGAACGATAATTTAAAATTTAAATCAATCGAGTTTTGGAACAATATTATGTTAGACCATGCGATATTTACCCATAGCTTTCTTGATCCTAAAAATGAAATAGAGTTACTTTCAAGAGCAGCTACCTTTATCAATAGTTTTGAACAACTATCAAATAGAAATAATTTAACCATTAAACTTACTGAAGACTTTAGAGATTTTATCGTTCAAATAACGGAAGGAATATTCAATTGTGAAATATCATCTATGATGAACCCACTGTACTGTGATCATATCCTAAGAGAAGTAAACTTCTATCTCTATTTACTCAAATATTCTCTTTAAAAAACGGCTTAAATATCGCTTTTTTCTTTTGGAATATTTCCTATTAAAATATACAGATTGGTTCTCTACCGACACAAATTTTAAGAAAGTTAATACTATATTTAGTGAGCAACTCACCTTTTTAGGAGTGAAAAACTAAATGAAAATTGCGCTTTTTTGTCCAACAATAAAGAAAGAATCAATCCCTAACCTAATTAAAAAACTAATAAAAGCTATGCAAAATGTCGGTTTAAATCCAATCTTACTCCTTGATAATGACTTTAAAGTTGAAGATAAATCTCAAAATCTAAAAGAAAAAGTTAAACTACTTAGTGATGATTTAACTAAAAAATTTGCTTTTTTTGAATATGTAATGCTATTTGATTTTTTATTAAATGGTAATAATCTAATCTATAATTTGGTCTTAAAAGAAACCATTAAGCATCTTCCACAAGTAAAATTTATCTCTTTCCACAAAGATAAACCTGATAATTTTGGGGGTCTGTTTGACTCTTTTTCCAACACTACCTATATTTTTTCTAGTATAAATTTAAAAGATTTATATCAAAAAACCTATCTTATCCCTGATAAATCTACCATTGTTTCTCCCTTACTAATCGATTCAAATATAAACATTGATTATTTATCGGAATATTTTGATATTGTTAATACTGATTATTTAGCGCTTTCGGTTGGAGCGTCTAATCCCAATGATCGCTTAGACTCAGTCGCTTCTTTTCTTGGCATCCTAAAATGTATTAGTTTTAAAAAAGTAAAACTTATTATTTGTGATAGAAAACGAGGAGTTGTTGATCAAAAAGGAAAAAACATTATTAAGTTGGAAGGCTATAAGAATGGT
>DUOG01000004.1 GCA_012838945.1 Acholeplasmataceae bacterium
CCAGCAATCGTGAATGCAGGCTGCAAAAATTGAAATGGAATCTACCATTTGATTTTTCAGCATGCCTTCTTTTGCTTATGTCATCTGACAAGATCTCCATTTCAAAAAAAATGGAGGAAAAAAGATGACAAAAGATGAAAAATTTATTGACTATGAAAAACCATCAAATGATAGACCTTATTATCTAGTTATTGATGGAAAGACAATTTATGTAAGTGAAGAACACTATCGATTATACAAGCAACCATTATGGGCAGAACACAAAAGAAAAGAACGTGAAAAAAAATGCCAGGTTAGTAATGGTAGAGGTGGAGTAAAAAGATGTACAGATGATTGTAGTGCTTGTCCATTTGCTAAAAGTGGAAATATATCAATGGATAAAATGTATGATGATTATCAATATGAGTTTGCAGATACTAGTCAAAATATTATTGATAATTTAGTAAAAGAAGAACTATATCAAAAAATGTGGATTGCAATAAATGAACTTGGTGAATTAGATCAAGAAATAGTTACCTTATTTATGAACGGATTTTCAGAACGTTCGATTGCAGAAAAGGTTAATCTATCACAAAAGGCTGTTAATAAAAGAAAAAATAAAGCATTTGATGATTTAAGAATTAAATTAAAAGATTATCGTTAATTTAGTACTCAAAAATAAACCTTCTGTCCTATTACTACTGAAAGGTGAAGAACTTTCAAAAAGGAGGGTAGTAATGGAAAAACCAAGTATAGCATCAATGAATGAAAATGAGCTAGTTGAAGCTTTAATGGCAATAAGCATAGTTGCAAAAAGTCTAGCAAAGAAAGTCGTGATGCAGTCAATCAAATTTGGAAAAACAGGAGGTGAAAATGATGGAAAAATCAGATGTAGTTGTAAAACTAAGACAAATTGCAAATGATCTACTAATGATTGCAGATAGTTTTGATGAAAAGAAAAAACCTATCTCACTAGAAGAAGTAAGGAAGTTTTTAGCAGATTTATCTAGAAATGGAAAAACAAGTGAGGTAAGACAGTTATTACTAAAACATGGAGCCAGCAAATTGACTGAAGTAGATCCTGATAAGTATGAAGCCCTATTAGATGATGCAAGGAAGATTGAAAATGGAAGTTAGAAAACATGCTATTCTTTCTGCTTCATCTTCATATAGATGGTTAAATTGTCCACCATCAGTAAGTTTAAGTGAAGGAGTTAGTGATGAAGTAAGTGAGTTTGCTCTTGAGGGAACTGATGCACATACTCTATGTGAGTACAAGCTTAAATGTGCACTAGACTTAATTGATGGCGACCACCATTTGCCAAAGCTTGAATGGTATTCAGAAGAAATGGAAGAATGCGCTAATGGATATGTTGCATTTGTCTTAGAAAAAATTGAAGATGTGAAAAAAGATGGGAAAGATCCAATTGTCCTGATCGAACAAAGATTAGATTATTCTAATTTTGTTGAGAGTGGTTTTGGAACAGGGGACTGCTTAATTATTGCAGATGGTACACTCCATATTATTGACTATAAGCATGGACGTGGTATACAAGTTGATGCAAATGAAAATTCACAAATGATGCTTTATGCACTAGGTGCACTTGAGTTATTTGGATTTCTTTATGATATAAACGAAGTTACTATGACAATCTATCAGCCAAGAAGGTCAAATATAAGCACATTTAAGATGAGTTCATCTGACCTATATCAATGGGCAAATAATGTACTTAAACCAATAGCAAAACTAGCTCATATAGGTGAGGGAGAATTTAAAGCTGGTGATTGGTGTCAATTTTGTAAAGTAAAGACAACCTGTAGAGAAAGAGCTAATGAAAATATGAGATTAGCAAGACTAGAATTTTTAGACCCACCACTATTAGAAGATTCAGAAATTGAAGAAATATTACAAAAGGTTGATGAAGTAGTAGAGTGGGTTAATGATGTAAAAGATTTTGCACTAAGACAAGCAATTAAAGGAAAGAAGTGGAAAGGCTTCAAATTAGTTGAAGGTAGATCAAATCGTAAGTATTCAGATGAAGAAAAAGTAGCAAAGCAAGTAGAACAAGCAGGATTTAATCCATATGAGATGAAGCTACTAGGTATAACCGAAATGCAAAAGCTACTTGGAAAAACAAAGTTTACTGAATTATTAGATGGCTTAATAGTAAAGCCACCTGGTAAACCTACGCTGGTTTTAGAAAGCGATAAGAGACCAGAATACAATCCGGCAAAAGCCGACTTTATGACAAACGAGGAGGAAAATTAATTATGTCAAATAAAGTAATTACTGGAAGAAACACAAGATGGAGTTATGCAAATGTGTGGGAACCAAAATCAATAAATGGTGGAACACCAAAATATTCAGTATCATTAATCATTCCCAAAAATGATATAGTTACTATTGAAAAAATAAAAAAAGCAATAGAGTTTGCTTATAAAGAAGGAGAGTCGAAGCTAAAAGGAAATTCGAAAACTCTACCAGCATTAAGCGCAATTAAGACACCTTTAAGAGATGGTGATATTGAGCGTCCTGATGATCCAGCTTATGCAAACAGTTATTTTGTAAATGCAAATTCAGCAACAGCACCTGGTATTGTTGATGAAGCATGTAATCCTATTTTAAATAGATCAGAAGTATATAGCGGTGTATATGGACGAGCTAGTATTACATTCTATGCTTTTAATACTAACGGAAATAAAGGTATTGCATGTGGTTTAAATAATTTACAAAAAATTAGAGATGGTGAATCTTTAGGCAGCAAAGCTAGCGCTGAAAGTGACTTTGCAACAGATAACTATGATGACTTCTTGTCCTAATAGCTTATCTATTGATATTGAAACTTATTCATCAGTTGATTTAAGTAAAAGTGGAACATACCGTTATGTAGAGTCAGATGATTTTGAGATATTATTATTTGGATTTTCTGTAAACGGTAGTGATGTGCAGGTGGTTGATTTAGCAAATGGCGAGATGATACCACCTGCCATTCTTTCAATGCTTACTGATGATAATGTAATCAAATATGCATTTAATGCAAGTTTTGAAAGAATATGCCTTTCAAAATTTTTAGGATACCCAACTGGTATATATTTAAATCCAGCTTCTTGGAGATGCACTATGGTTGCATCAGCATACTTAGGATTACCACTATCATTACAAGGAGTAGGTACAGTATTAAGCTTAGATAAACAAAAACTATCTGAAGGAAAAGATTTAATAAAGTATTTTTGTGTTCCGTGTACGCCTACAAAATCAAATGGCGGTAGAACAAGAAACCTACCAATGCACGATAGTAAAAAGTGGAGCGAGTTTAAAAAGTACAACTTAAGAGATGTAGAAACTGAAATGGAAATTAAAGAAAAGTTGAAAAACTTCCCTGTACCTAAATCAGTATGGGATGAATACTATATCGATCAAGTTATAAATGACAGAGGAGTTTTATTGGATATTGAACTTGTCGATTGTGCAATTAAGATTGATACTTTATCAAGGGACAAACTTATAAGTTTAATGAAAGAATTAACGAGTATAGATAACCCAAACTCAGTGATACAGCTGAAGGAATGGTTATTACAGAATAATGTTGAAACTGATGATTTAAGTAAAAAGACAGTAGAGAAGCTAAAGGAAGTTAATGATAATAGTGTTGTAGGAGAAGTATTAAGCTTGAGGCAACAATTATCAAAGTCATCACTTAAAAAATATCAAACTATGAAAAATGTTGTATGTTCTGATGGTAGAGCTAGAGGTATGTTTCAATTTTATGGTGCAAATAGAACCGGTAGATGGGCAGGAAGACTCATACAAGTTCAAAATTTACCGAGAAATTATTTAGATGATCTAGTTGAAGTTAGAGATTTAATAAAAAGTTTTAATATAAAAGCTCTTAATATGCTATATGACAATATCCCAGATATATTATCGCAGTTAATTAGAACAGCATTTATACCTAAGGAAGGTTATAAATTTATTGTTTCAGACTTTTCATCTATTGAAGCTAGAGTTCTTGCTTGGTATGCTGATGAAGCGTGGAGGATAGCAGCATTTAAAAGAGGTGAAGATATTTACTGTGCATCAGCATCACAGATGTTTGGTGTTCCTGTAGTTAAAAGCGGAGTAAATAGCCACCTTAGACAAAAGGGTAAAATTGCAGAACTTGCACTTGGCTATGGGGGATCAGTTGGTGCATTAAAAGCAATGGGTGCAATTGAAATGGGTCTAACTGAAGATGAACTTGAACCACTTGTTAAGATATGGAGGATGAGTAATCCAAGTATTGTTCAGTTTTGGTGGGATATAGACCGTATAGTAATAAATGTTGTAAGAAATAAGACATTTGATGAAGCTTACGGATTAAGATTCGAATATAGAAGTGGAATTCTTCAAATTACACTACCTTCAGGAAGAATGCTTTCTTATATAAAACCCAAAATTGAATTAAATCAATTTGGAAGCGAATGTGTTTCTTATGAAGGTATTGGTCCATCAAAGAAGTGGGAAAGGATTCAATCATATGGTCCTAAGTTTGTTGAAAACATTGTTCAAGCAACAGCACGTGATATATTAGCTTTTGCACTTTTAAACTTGAAAAGATATGAAGTTGTCATGCATATTCATGATGAGGTTGTAATAGAGGTTAAGGATGAAGACTTAGAATCTATAAACAAATTAATGAGAATTACACCTTCATGGGCAAAAGGATTAATTCTTGATGCAGATGGTTTTATAACAGAGTTTTATCGTAAGGATTAAGGAGATTAGTATGTTTACAATTTATTATGCTGACTTTATCGGTGTAGCAAATAACTGTTTATACCCTCATAAAGTTGAAGTTAATAATATCGAAGATTTAAAAAGAGCGGTATCAAGGGATTACGTTTGTGCTAGCTACAAAAACAATTATAGGAATAATAGAAACTTTATAGCTTCTAACTGTTTACCAGTTGATTGTGACAATGATCACTCTGAAAATCCAACTGACTGGATTACTCCAGATGATGTAAAAACTGCATTTCCTAATGTTAGTTTTGCAGTACATTATAGCAGAAACCATAACATAGAAAAATTAGGTAAAGCTGCAAGGCCAAAGTTTCATGTAATATTTCCAATTGATAGGGCAGAAGATGTAAAAGTTTATAGTAAATTAAAAAAACAAGTTAATGAAATATTTCCATATTTTGATGATGCAGCACTTGACTCTGCTAGATTTTTCTTTGGAACAAATAATCCTAATGTTGAGATTATTAAAGGAAGTATGAACTTAAGTGAATTTTTAGGTTTTGATGAGTTTGATAGTGACTTTGGAATAATTAAAGAAGGTTCAAGAAATAAGACAATGTCTCACTTTGCATCTAAGGTTATTAAAAGGTATGGTGATACAGATAAGGCATATCAATGTTTCATTGAAGAATCCAAAAAGTGTAATCCACCACTAGAGGAAAGAGAACTTAATTCAATCTGGTATAGTGCAAAGAAGTTTTTTGCTAGGATTGTAAAAGAGGGAAGGTATATTCCACCAGAAGAATATAATGTTGATGGGACATATAAACCAAGCGATTATTCAGATGTCGGACAAGCAATCGTATTAGGTAAGAATTTTGAAAATGAATTAAGATATTCTCCCGCAACACACTACATCAGGTATAAAGATAATTATTGGCAAGAAAGTGAGCCAGGTGCACAAGCTGTAGCACATGAATTAACTAGAAGACAATTACAAGAGTCAACTAATCTAGTGTTTGAAGCACTACAAGAGATGAAAAAGAATGGAGCATCAAACATAGTAAATAGCGCACCTAAATCAAAAGTAGAGAGCTTAATGGATGAATCGCAACTTACCTCATATCAAATGTATTTGGATGCGAAAGCGTATCAGGCATTTGCTATTAAAAGAAGGGAATCAAGAAACATTACAGCAACACTAAAAGAAGCAAGGCCAATAATTGAGATATCACTTAGTGAACTTGATGCTGATCCATTCTTACTATGTACACCTAATGCCACATTTGATTTAAGAAAAGGTTTAGATGGTGCAAGAGAACATAGAGCAGAAGACTTTATTACAAAAATAACAAGTGTATCAGTAAGTGATAAGGGTAAGGACATATGGCACAATGCACTAAATACCATCTTTCAAAATGATAAAGAGCTAATTGATTATGTTCAAATGATTTGTGGGTTAGCAGCAATTGGAAAAGTTTATGTCGAAGCTTTAATAATAGCATACGGTGAAGGAAGTAATGGTAAATCTACATTTTGGAATACAATCTCAAGAGTGCTTGGTCTATATAGTGGGAATATTTCTGCTGACACTTTAACTGTTGGGGTAAAAAGAAATATTAAACCAGAAATGGCTGAGATGAAAGGTAAAAGACTTTTACTTGCAGCTGAAAGCCAAGAGGGTGCAAGATTAAATGATTCAATGGTAAAACAGCTTTGTTCTACTGATGATGTATTTGCAGAAAAAAAGTATAAAGATCCTTTTAGCTTCAAGCCTTGCCATACACTTGTTTTATATACTAATCATTTGCCTAAGGTTGGTGCAAGTGATGATGGTATATGGAGGAGATTAATAGTTATCCCGTTTAACGCAAAAATTAAAGGAAGTAGCGACATCAAAAATTTTAGTGAGTATTTATTTGATAATGCAGGAGAGAGTATTCTTGCTTGGATAATTGAAGGTGCCAAAAAAGTTATTGATGCAAAATACAAAATTAAACCGCCTACTTGTGTAGCAAAAGCAATTCAAGAATATAAGGAACAAAATGACTGGTTCCATCACTTTCTTGTAGATTGTTTGGAAGTAGATCCATCATTTATTGAAAGTTCTAGTTCACTTTATACACGATATAGAAACTACTGTATCCAAACTAACGAATACGTAAGAAGTACCACCGATTTTTACAATGCCTTAGAAAAAGCAGGTTTCAAAAGGATATTAAAGAAAAATAAGCGTTTTTTTGAAGGTATTAAAATAAAAGATGATGCAAATGAGGATTTTTTAGACTAAAGGTTAACCTCGTTAACCTCATATATATAAACTCTCTATATACATATTTTTTAGTCCTATAGAGAGTTTTAGGAAATGACATTAACGAGGTTACCCCTTGATTGTTTTATGAAGGAAAAACATATAGAAACAAAGCTAGTTAATGAGGTAAAAAAGATTGGTGGATTAGCTTTAAAGTTATTTAGTCCTGGGTATGCAGGATTACCTGACAGATTAATTTTAGTCGCTTATGGAAAGATTGCGTTTGTAGAAGTAAAAGCACCTGGAAAAAGACCAAGACCGCTACAACTATCTAGACATGAACAATTGCGAAAACTTGGTTTTAAAGTTTACACCTTAGACAATGAAGATGATATAGGAGGAATTATTGATGCAATATCAACCACATGATTATCAAACTTACGCAACAAACTTTATAAAAAATAATCCCATCTCAGCAGTTTTACTTGATATGGGTTTAGGTAAAACAGTAATTACACTTACTGCATTAAATGATTTATTGTTTGATTCATTTGAAGTACATAAGGTATTAATTATTGCCCCTTTAAGAGTAGCTAGAGATACTTGGCCACAAGAAATTAGAAAATGGGATCATTTAAATAATTTGATTTATTCTGTTGCAGTTGGTAGCGCAGAAGAAAGAAAAGTTGCATTAAGTAAGAAAGCAGATATTTATATTATAAATCGTGAAAATGTTCAGTGGCTTATAGAAGAAAGTGATATAAGGTTTGATTTTGATATGGTTGTAATTGATGAGTTATCATCTTTTAAAAATGGAAGATCTAAAAGGTTTCAAAGCATGCTAAAGGTAAGACCCTTGATAGATAGAATTACAGGTCTAACAGGTACACCAGCTGGTAATGGTCTGATGGATCTGTGGGCTGAGTTTAGATTACTCGATTTTGGAAAGAGGTTAGGTAGATTTATTACTCAATACAGAAATGCTTTCTTTGTACCAGACAAACGAAATGGAATGGTCATATTTTCTTATAAACCATTACCTGGTGCAGAAGAAGAAATATACAGGCGATTATCAGATATTACAATTTCAATGAAATCTAAGGATTATCTTAAAATGCCAGACTTGATAAATAGTGAGTATAAAGTTTATTTAAGTGAAGAAGAAAGAAAGTCTTATGAAAATTTAGAAAGAGAATTTGTAATAGATATAACTGATGAACAAGTCACTGCATCAAATGCTGCAGTTCTGTCAAATAAGTTGTGTCAATTAGCTAACGGAGCAGTTTATACTGATGACTTAAAAACTATATATTTTCATGAAAGAAAACTAGATGCTTTAGAAGACATAATAGAATCTGCCAATGGAAAACCAATACTTGTAGCTTACTGGTTTAAACATGACTTAAAAAGAATTGAAGAAAGATTAATAAAACTAGGAATTAATTATGCAAGGTTAGATTCTTCTAAAAGTATTGATAAATGGAATAAAGGACTTATAGATGTTGGATTAATACATCCTGCTTCAGCTGGACATGGACTAAATTTACAAAGTGGTGGATCAACTATTGTATGGTACAGCTTAACTTGGAGCTTAGAGTTATATCTTCAAACTATATCAAGATTGTGGAGACAAGGCCAGTCATCAAATACAGTTGTTGTGCAACATATAATTACAGCAAACACAATAGATGAAGATATAGTTCGAGCATTGATTAAGAAAGAAAATATACAGACATCCTTAATAAATGCTGTAAAAGCAAATATCAAAGGAGGTAGATTTAAATGAATGCTAAAGAATATTTAAGTCAACCATTCAAGCTAAGAGAGAAGATTAAATATCTTAAGTTAGATTTAGAAAGATATGAAAGGATGATTTATGCTTGTACATCACCAAATTATATGACTGAAAGGATTGATAAGAGTCCGAGTGTTGAAACATACAATCAAAAAGCATTAGAGAAATATTATACTATTAAAGATAAAATTGATGAAAAAACAGTAGAATTAGAAGAGAATGTAGAAGAAGTATCAAATATAATTGATTCCTTAGATAATGAAGATTATAAGCTTTTACTAAAATATAGGTATTTAGATAATAGGACCTTTGTAGAAATACAAGAAAAATTATTTACATCATATTCAACTGTTAAGCGTTGGCATAATGAAGCACTTATACAAGTTAGTTTAATCTTGAACCATAATAAGCCATCTTGAGCCATTGTAATTTAGCACAAATTAAGATATGATATAATTGTAAGAATATTATATTAAATTATCAAATCTAGACTGCTTAGAGCGGTCTTTTATTATGTAAAAAAAGAGGTGGTTTTTGATGGGAATGCAAACCAAAAAAGACACCTACCAAAAGTGGAAAGAGTCTGGACAATTAGATCAAGTACTATCTTTTATTAAAGATTGTGCCAGAAAACTAATTACACAAAGAGAGATGTGTGAGTATTTAAAAATAAACGAAGCTACTTTTGTTAGGTTAAAGAAAAAGTATCCTGAAATTGAAGTCATGCAACAAAAAGCAAAACTTGAGTTAAAAAAAGATTTAGTCGGTGCATTGTATAAAAAAGCTATGGGTTATGAAGTTGTTGAGGAAGAACAATTCATAGAAGATAGAGGAAAAGGCAAAGAACAAAAAAGAAAGATTCATCGTACTAAGAAACAAATTCAACCTGATTATAAATCAATTATATATTTACTTACAAAGAATTTTGGCAGGGACTTTAATGAACGAAAAGATGAACTAGATCTAATGGAAAAAAAGCTAACCTATATGAAGGAGGAATGGTCTAATGGTCGAGAACAAGAAACTGAATATAGTTCAGAAGAAGATAGTTGATTTAATTGAGTACGGAAACAACCCAAGACATAATGATGATGCAGTTGATGCAGTTGCAAAATCAATAAGTGAGTTTGGATTTAAAGTGCCGGTTATCATATCTGAAAATAATGTAATTATAGCTGGGCATACAAGATTAAAAGCATGTAAGAAATTAGGAATCGAAGAAGTTCCTTGTGTGATAGCTGATGATTTAACTGAGGATCAAATAAAAGCATTTAGGTTAGCTGACAATAAAACTTCAGAACTTGCTACATGGGATTTGGATAAACTAACTAAAGAGTTGGAATTTATTGAAATGGACATGACGCAGTTTGGGTTTGCTGATTTAGAAATAGAATTAGAAAGAGAAGTATTAGAAGACAACTTTGATGAAACTGAGCCGCTAAATGAAACCCCATATGCTAAACGTGGGGATATTTTTATACTTGGAAAACACAGGGTCATGTGTGGGGATTCAACTATAGAAAATGATGTAAAAAAATTAGTAGGTAATACTAAAATAGATATGTCATTTATTGATCCTCCCTATAATGTTGATTATGAAGGAACAGCAGGAAAAATTCAAAATGATAAACAAACAGATGAAGACTTTTATAATTTCCTTTTGAGCGCATTTTCTAATATTTATGATTCAATGAAACCTGGAGGCGCTATTTATTGTTGCCATGCAGATACGGAAGGATTAAACTTTAGAACAGCATTTAAAAATGCAGGCTTTAAGTTATCAAGTTGTTTAATTTGGGTAAAAAACTCTTTAGTATTTGGTAGACAAGATTATCATTGGAGGCATGAACCTATTCTTTATGGATGGAAAGAAGGGGCAGCTCATTACTTTATAGATGATAGAACTCAAGATTCAGTCTGGGAATATAACAAACCAAAAGCAAATGACCTCCATCCAACAATGAAACCATTAGAACTTGTAGGTAGAGCGTTAAAGAACTCAAGTAAGAAAGATCAAAATATATTGGACTTATTTGGTGGTTCAGGATCAACTTTAATAGCATGTGAGCAAATCCAAAGAAATGCATATTTAATGGAACTTGATGAAAGGTATGTAGATGTAATAGTTAAAAGGTATTTAAGATTTGTTCAAAGCTATGATAATTGTTATCTAATTAGAGACGGGGGAAGAATAAATCTAATCGATATTCCTGACTACAAAATAGAATTTACTGATTTGGTTCAATAATTGAAAAACTTGGCCCGACACTTCAAACGTGTGGGCTTGGTTAATCAAACTTGTAAAACAGTTCGACTATAAAATATGAACGAACGTGTGGGAAATTTGGAAAAGACTATAATTTGGAATAGTCTCTATAGTAAAAAAAGATAAATATATAACTTGCTATTTATCTCTTTTAGAGTGAATATGTGTATACCAAGATAGTTTTGAAAGGAGAAAAAATGGCATTTAAATATTATAATAGACATCCAAAAGGGATAGAAACATCTGATTGTGTGGTTAGAGCAATCTCAACAGCATTAGATATTGATTATCTAGATTGTAGAAGAAACTTAAACAGATCTAAAAGAGAGTTAGGTTTTAATTCATACAAAGAATCAAAGTTTTTATATAAGTATCTTCAAGGGTTTCCTAGACTTATCTTTAAGGCAATAAAAGGAGAGCCTAGAATTAAAGCAGATGACTTTACTATGTTGCATCCTAAAGGTACTTACATAGTTAAACTTGCTGGACACATTACTTGTATAATTGATGGAGTTATACTTGATACATGGGATTGTGGTTATAGAAGTGTATATACAGCTTGGGAGGTGAAATAAGATGAAGGTAAAATTTCTAAGAAAACCTACAAGAGAAGAACTTATTCCACAAGATGAATTTGTAATTGAAAAAGAAGTTGTTCTAGATAATAAAACTTTTCAAGAATTTTCTAATCTTCCACTAAGAGATTATGATTTTATTGAAGAAAATAAGGAACTAATGTACTTTGATGAACTAGGAATAGTACATTGTATCTTAGTGAAATGTAATGATTTTGACTATGGATTCTTAGTCAACTCATCAGGTTATTCTTATGGAAGGTATGTTGCTTATATACCTTTAAAATTATTATAGAAGTCAAAAAAGTCAACGCTTGCCAACTAGTTGGTACAAAGCGTTTTTTTAGTAATTTAGGAGGAAAATAAAATGAAGATAATTACAAGTGAAGCAGTCTTTAAGGGACATCCTGATAAGATATGTGATCAATTAAGTGATGCAATTTTAGATGAGTGTTTAAGGCAAGATAAAAATGCTAGAGTAGCAATAGAATGTTTAATAAAAAACAAGCTAATTGTTATTGCAGGTGAGATTACTGCAAATGCTGAAATCGATTATTCTGGGATTGTATACCATGTATTAGAAGAACTAGGCTATGAGGATATAAACGAATTTGAGCTAATCGTTGAGGTGTCAAATCAAAGTCCTGACATTGCTTTAGGAGTTAATAAGGATGGTGCAGGGGACCAAGGAATCATGTATGGTTATGCATGTGATGAGACAAATGAACTTATGCCACTACCAATAGTTCTAGCAAGAAATATTGCAATTCGTATGGATGAGTTAACTAGGTCGATAAGAGATATCTTTGGTGCAGATGGTAAATGCCAAGTATCAGTGGAGTATGATGATCACGATAAACCTGTTAAGGTAACAACAGTAATTGTATCTCAACAAACTAAACCAAATCTTGATAGAAGTTTTTACACAAACTTTATTATAAATGAATGTGTAAAAAAGGTAATACCAAGCGAATTACTAAAAGATGATACAGACATTTTGATTAATCCAACTGGTGAGTTTGTTGAAGGAGGAAGCTATGCTGATTCTGGTTTAACTGGAAGAAAGATTATATGCGATACGTATGGTGGTGTGGGTAGACATGGTGGTGGAGCTTTTAGCGGTAAGGACTGCTCTAAGGTCGATAGGCTTGGTGCTTATTATGCAAGATATGTAGCAAAGAATATTGTTGCAAGTGGTATCGCTAGAAAGTGTGAAGTTCAAGTTGCATATGCTATTGGTGTGGCTAGTCCTGTAGCTATTAACATTGATACCTTTGGAACAGCAATGGTAAGTGAAGATAAAATCAAAAAGGTTATTGAACAGATATTTAATTTTAGTCCTAAGCTAATGAAGAAAGAAATTATAAATGAAGAATTTAAGTTTAAAGAATTAGCTACTTATGGCCATGTTGGAAGAAGTGATTTAAACGTTCCTTGGGAGAGAACCAACAAAGCTAATCTAATAAACAAAATATTGTGTGTTGTATAAATGGGTAGAAAGCACATATTGATTCATCGCTTTTATCGTAGTGATGAATGGAAAGCAGCAAGAATTATTAAGATTGCTTCAGCTGGTGGCTTATGTGAAGAGTGTGGTGCTGTTGGTGAAGAAGTGCATCACAAGATAAGGCTAACACCAGAAAACGTTACAGATATTAATGTATCCATAAACCAAGAAAACTTGATGCTTCTTTGTAAGGAATGTCACAACAAAGAACATGGAAGATTTGAAAAAGGTCAGCAGTTTGATAAGGAGGGTAATCTTCTCAAATAATTTAAAAAATGGTATAATTATCCTTGTAAAATAAAGAGTGTGTATGTTATGAAGAAATTTACTATTAGTTCTCAATTAGATTTAATATTATTCTTTTTTACTTATACAAAAAGTAGTATAGGTTATCTTATAGTTAAATCATTATTAGTTATTCTTTTTTCATTACCAGTTTTATCGCTATTTTTAGTACTGGTTATTTTATCACCAATATCATCGATGTTTTTATTATTTGAAAAGTTATTTTCTTCTGAGGTATTAGAGGATTTTCCTATTTTTAAAATATTTTACATTTTAATCTTACCTTTATGGATTTTATCTTTGATTGTCGTTATTATTGCTTCAATATTTTCGCTAATTCTAGCTATAGGACTTTTAACAGAAAAAGATCCATCATTTAACAGGTACTTAGATTATTTATTAGAAACACCTAAAAGAAAACACAGTGTAAAAGATTATTTTGAATATTATAATGATAAAATGGATTTTAATAAGTTTCAAAACTTATATTCCTATAACGACAGATACTTGTAAATTGATATATTTTAATGCCCCCCATATATCCTTTTTTAATAATTCCTGTAGGACCGTCAGCCCCATAACCAAAATGCGTGGGGCGGATTTTTCAAAACTCATATTTTATAGAAATAGTTTTTAAAAGCCTATCCTATTTATTCTTTCTACTTGATATATTCTTTTTTAAGAGGTAA
>DUOG01000026.1 GCA_012838945.1 Acholeplasmataceae bacterium
CTTCGGGCGAGGTATAATTGTTTACACCTATACAGCTATCAGTATAGCATTTTAAGCTCCTTGTCATAAGCCTCTTGCAAACTGTAAAAGGTTCCTTTTGCCACAATTTCATCCTCCTCTGGCGTACAAGCCGTTAACGACCCAACTCCGAATAGCATTAACGCAACGACCGCTATTACTTTCATTTTTTTGACCATAATATATCTCCTTTCTTTGGAAATGTTATCCTTTTCCTTGACGAAACAAACTCACTTTTTAAATTTTCATTCTTTCATTTCCCCTTTCATATAATTAACAATTTGCTAAAGAGTATAGTAATTTCAATATAAATATACTACCCCTACACTTATAGAACAATCAAATCATTCATTATTCTTGGTAAAATTTACACTTATTGGAAAATGAAAGAAATTTAAATCAACATATCGTTCTCTATATTAAAATATGCACTTACTAAGCAAAAAAAATCCCCTATTCCTAGAAGAGTTCCTGTTTATATCTTAAAGTTATTTATCATCTGGTAATCACCAAGTTTCATATCCCCAATGTAATTTAATATTTCAGCTAACTTTTTATTTCTTTTTTCAACAGTTGATCCAAGTTTGTTTGAGTTAACATCAATATCATCAAATAAGCCTGTGAAGTCATTTTCAGATTCAGTGCCTTTTGCAGATTCCTCAATATGCTTAAACACTCTTTCAAGAGTTTCATTTAAATTTTCATCATTATAGGCATTTGCTCTAACATTACAAAACAGTTCAGATGGAAGTATAAAGAATCCTTTTGAACTTACTAATCCTTCTCTAGCAACTTCAGCCTCAGCATCAGATAATTTTGCATAATCGAATGATTTATTACCTGCTTCAATTTCACCTTTATTAATGTATGAAGTAAGATTTTCAGAAATATAACGATAAAACATTATACCTAACACATATTGCTTAAAATCCCATCCATCTACTGAACCACGTAATTCATTTGCGATATTCCAAATTGAACGATGTAATTCTTCTCTTTCTTGTCCTTTGTGAACTTTATTATCCATTATTCTTTCTCCTCCAAATCAATATTATTTGTTTTACACAGTTCAACAATTTTTCTCTTTATTTTAATCGTTGGCTCATGTTTCCCAGTTTCCCATCTATTAATAGATGCAAATGAAACATTAAGCAAGTCAGCAAATTCTTGTTGAGATAAAATTAGTTTTACTCTTAATTCTTTCACTAGTCGTTGGTAATCCATAGTTACCTCCTATAATATATGTTTATATCTACTCATGATTATAACACTTTTTTATCAAATAGTCCATAAAATGTAAAAATAATTCCCTTTTTTTATTCGTTTTATCTCAAATCGTTAAAAAGTACCCTAATCGTTAAAAAGTTGGGTAAACGTTAAAAAGTAGCCTAATCGTTAAAAAGTTGATTAGAAAATAAAAAAGAGACCTATAAATAGCCTAAATTAAGACTTCTATAGGTCTCCTTAAAACTGGCGGATAGGAGGTTTTTCCCTTTCTGCCAGCAAAAATAAAAGGTTTGACGTTGTATCAAACCTATGCATTCAATATGGTGCGGTAAATGGGATTTGAACCCACACGTCCGATGGACACTACCCCCTCAAAGTAGCGCGTCTACCAGTTCCGCCATCACCGCAACTTTTCTTCTTTTTAATCATTAATATTTTAC
>DUOG01000027.1 GCA_012838945.1 Acholeplasmataceae bacterium
ATGAAGGATTTCATACATAAAATCGTTTCACCTAAATGGTTGTATAGTTAAAAACACTTAAAAATTTCGACGCCTATTTATAGCCTAACTAATACTGTATTTACCCAATAAAATTTTACACTACCATTTAGCTTTTCATATGCATCACTATATGACCAAGAATGGCTAATAAACAAATTATATTCTCTCATAGTTTCACCTATCTAATACCATTCAATAGTAACTTGATATTTTCCCAGGTCCACCTATAGATTTTATCTTCTTTTCGCGCTGCAGTGGGTTTATGAACTTCAACATTTGCTCGCCCACATAACAGAAAATACGGTATACCTTCTTCTTGAGTAATTGTTAGTTCAGCTGCAACACCTTTAGCATTATGAGTGTGCTCTCCGCAAAGCACAATAACACAATCACATCCTTTGATTCTCCTTCTTGCATTTTCCTTCCAATTGCTCGCAATTGCCTCCTTTATCGACATATCAACGATATCGAACGGCGAATCAGGATTCCTTGCTTGACCAACTAGTGACCCCTTGATATCACTATCATTGTCATAGTCAAACGAAATAAAAACTCTTTTTCTCATTATATTCCTCCCAAATAAACTTCCTATATAAATTATTTTACTTTATTTCTTGTTGTTTATATTGTTATTTTTTTAAATAAAAGTATTTTCGCAATCATTAATTATTGAGCGAATACCTTGAAAGTCATCGATAATGGACTTTATATGTACCCCTATACCTTTTAATAAATCTCTTAATCTTTATCTTATTACTAGATGATTTTATTTAAAATCTTTCCCAAAGAACTTCTATATTTGTGATAATATTCCTTTTCGGATTAAACTTTGGATACATTTGATAAAATTTGATTTTCGCACTCAAATAACTATCTTCTTTAAAATAGCCCACATGTTTTAAATACAACATTGTTAAACTAGGACCACGTGACTCTCCTTGATTACAATGAATTAGAATTTTCTTGTCCGATGAATTATTATCTAAGAATGAGAAGGCTGTAGTAAACATATTATAATTAAACTCAAGATAATTTGGACTATAAAAATCCATATCTACTAAATTAAGTGCCATTCTATTTCCTTTAATAATGTATGAATAATTAGGGTGAGATGAATTTAAATTGCCACGATATCCAACTAATTCTTTGTGAAACGGATCTTTACAACAATGTAATATCACCCAATCGCTTAATCCTATTACTTTCCTAGCATCAATTTCATCACCACAATATATATTACTGCATATTCGTATCATAAATTCAAATCTCCTGTTCATTAAATATTCACTTTGCATTTACCAACTGCAATTATAATTAATATTTATCTATTATTAAACCATACAAAATGGTCAAACTTCCTTTTTCTAAATTCTAAGTCTATGCCTAGTTCATAAAGTTTTCTTGTTAAGTAGTCATTGTATTCTCTGTACTTATAATTTACTTTCCATGATTCCATTTTAATTTCTGTGATATCATCAAAATAACGTGGTAAAGATTCTTTAAGAATTGTGTCAAATATTAAGTAGTCATCTTTACCATAAAGATTTTTGTTGTGATAACAGCAATATTTGGTTGTAAACGAAAAAAGATTAATTTTACCGTTACACTTTGCTATCTCAGTTACTACTTCTGGATCGCCTGATTCTATTCTTTTATCGATGTTATTTATAGCAACAATTGCCTCTGCTAATTCGACAGCACTTATTAAACTCTTATGTTGAGACACATGAGTTGAGTTAGTTATATCGATCAATCCTACTTTCATTACTACTATTGTTACATCATCATTTTTAGGAAATCTTCAAAACTGTCAGAAATGAGTTCATCCTCTTTACCATAATTATCAGTTTTTTTTACTTGTTGATGTGCCTCTTCAATTAAATCGTTTGTGATGACAACATCTATTCGACTTTTGTCTTTTTTAGCTTTCTTTGCTTTTACAGGTAATACAAACCCTAATCCAGAAATTGAATAAAAAGAAGGATTGCGGCCTGTTCGTATTACATAGCCTTCTTTAACTAGAGACATCAAAGCACCATAAATATTACGCCAATGAAGATTATCCCCATATATTTCAAAAGCCAACTGATTTTGAGTCATTATACTAATTTTCAATAATTCTAAATTTTTTTTGCTCACTAAAATTACCTCCAAAATGTAATTCCTTAAAATTTTCAATTTCTATTTCACTTATGCTTTTACACTATCAAAATCAAACGGTTCAAAAATTATACTATCTTCTTTTAGTTCTTCCCAATTAAAATCATATCTATATCTAAAGTCACTCTCTTGAGGATATTGGCTAATATTAAATATAGATTTTCTAGTTCCAAAATTAAATGGATATCCTTCAATAAAATCTTTTAATGTTCCACCTGGTAAAAAAATATTTTGCTCCCACCATGTTTGCATATAAATTATAATTCTAACAGCAGCTATAGCATTTAATAAGTTTTCTAAGGTCGCATTTGGCAACTGTTCAAAACTATTATGCTTCACTTTCCCATAGGTTTGGTACCAACTTAAAGATTTATCTAAATCCCAATCATCGAATGGTGAAAATTCAATTTCATCATTTTGAACTAATTTTAATTTATATTTGCTCAATGGGTAAATTTTTGAGAGCAGTTTATAATCTTCAATTTTTAAGTAGTTGGGCTTCTTTTTATATTTATTGTTAACAATTATTTGTTTGCATACAGATTCAAATTCAATACAAGTTCTAATAAAAAGACTAAAGATCTTTAATCCATATGTCTTCATATTTAATGTTGATGGTTCAACTGTTAAAAACAAATCTTCAATCTCAGCTTCAAGTAAAAATATTGATCTAATCTGATGTGAAAAATTCGGAAAGTAATCATTTAATTTCATTACCTCTTGCATTTCCTCTGGATTTTCAGTTTTAGGAAAATATAATCTTTTGCATGGTTTATTCAAAACAGTATATTGCATTATCATTTCCTCCTTCTAATTTTGCAACACAAATCTTATGTATGCTATTTTTTTTCGTTTCAAATGTAAGAATTCTTCCTATAAACATTTCTGTACAAATATCAATATACTTTGATATTACCTTTTCATATGAAGTGTTTAAATGATTAACTATCAGGCCTTCATTAGTTTCAAAAAAATGCTTTGTGAATGCAAAAGCATCAATTTCTAGTTCTTGGCTTACATTGCTGTTCATATTGGATGTATTAACAAGAGTGGAAAGTTCTGCTCTCCATCTTTTAGCCCGTTCAGCGTTATACATGTTAGCATAGGATATTTGGAACACATGTCAATATTCAAGAGTTATAGTTTTAGCACACTCCACGTAATCGTTCTCAAATTTCTTATTTATTGCTACATACTCTTTCTTTATATAAAGTCTGCTATCATCAATCATTTCTTCAAACTTTATTTCTAGTGGATCAATCCCCAATCTATCAGCAACTCTTTGGCATAATGATTTCAAATTCAATTTCAAAAACCTCACATAATTTTACAAAATACACTAATTATTGACTAAATTATATCATACTTCTACTATTTTAACAACATTACATAAAAAAAGCAGCGATTAAAACATTATTAGGCCTCTACAACCCTTTTGTGTTTTAGTAGAGGCTTTCGTGTTTTAGCAGGGCTTTCGAGTTTTTGTTGACCTATCATGTTTTAGTTAATGAATATTTATAAAAAAGCCTAGTCAAAGTGTCCTGATTAACACTTTCTAGGCCTTAATATTTCGTGCAGATATGGGAATTTTCCCTTTCTGCGTATAATAAAAAGGCTTAATACCAATCGTTAAATTGTATCAAACCTATTCGTTCAATATGGTGCGGGTAACAGGAATTGAACCTGCACTCCGAAGAACTAGATTCTAAGTCTAGCGCGTCTGCCAGTTCCGCCATACCCGCATTGCTTTAATATTTTACCATGTTTCGCGCAAAATTG
>DUOG01000144.1 GCA_012838945.1 Acholeplasmataceae bacterium
GGTCTACGGCGTCTCCCAGTGGCCTGTACAGGGTTCCAGTCATCCCTTTTTGCATAATTTGGCTGCAGTTCTCCAGTTGACGCCAACTTTGGCACTGATTTCGTTGATACTTAGTTCCTCCGTCTCATAAAGATATTTGATATACTCTTGTTGCGGCATTGTTATCACCTCTTCAATCTTCCCTCCTTGTCTTGAGCGACTTAGAGGGTATTATTCAGGATGGTGATGGCAATGCCTTCTTAATTGCCGAGTACTGCACTTTTGACTGCCGTTTTGTGTATTTTTATTTTACCGAAAACATGAAATAAGCACCTCATATTTGAGATGCTTTTAGAATCACTCACTATTACTGATATTTCTTCAATAATATCCGGTATATAATAATACCAATGACATACATAAATATCCAAAGAATAGCAAGATAACGAACAAGTAAATTTGTATCTAGTATCCCCAACGAACCGATTATTGAGAAAACAATCATCGATAGTGTAACAACCAAGAGGGTAATAATATATGATATTCGCCCCGATCGATTTCTGAGACTTTCTTTAAACTCATCTTTAAGATTGATCTGCTCTTCTTCCAACTTTCTCTCATAGACATCTTTTCGCCTTGGTGATGACCAGTAGAAATACTTCCAAATCAAACTTAATCCCCCAACTAGTCCAGCACCCGAAAACCCAAACAACAAACTACCAATCGAGTTTTCAGTACTCAATGCAAACCATAGACACACAACTCCGAATGCCACATAAATCAGCCCAATGCTCAAGTTATTTTTCTTCATTTCTTTTACCTCCTTTATTAGGAAAGAAGATTTCCTCAATCTTTAATCCAAAAAAATCAGATATTGTAAAAGCCAAATCTAATGAAGGATTATATTTTCCATTCTCTATTGCACTGATTGTTTGTCTTGATACTTTAAGTGCTTTAGATAACTCTTCTTGATTTAAGCCCCTATCCTTTCTTAATTTTTCAACAAGATTGTTCAAGTCCCCACATCTCCTTTCGTCAAGTTTCCTTTACATTTAAATTATCACTCTGAGTATTGTTTGTCAAGTTTCCTTTACAAATAATGCTTGCATGATAAATCTGTAGATTAAAATACCAATAAACCCCTTCCATCATAAACAGAATTACTTGTTCCACTTTTACGAATTGCTCTACCTAAAGCCATAATAGTGGCTATAGCACCATCTATTTTTTCTGATGACTTCTCTTTATCTGTTTTAATGTTGCCCGCAGGATCAGTACGAATAAAAATATTAACCATCATCCATCTAAGAACAGGATGTCCGCCATGTGCGACCTTTTCTTCCAAGGTTAGTTTCATAAGTTCCTTGGTTGGTGGAATCATATCTTTAAATCCCTGTCCAAATGGAACAACGGTAAATCCCATGCCCTCAAAAGATAGGAATTTGCTTTTCCCTGGAGCAATTAAAAGATAAAAGATAGGAATTTGCTTTTCCATGTCTTCCCAGGCACCTTCCAGTTGTTCGAAGTGCGCTTCGATACATCGATAATATGGGCTGAGATGCGAGCGGCGGGGCCTATAAACATCCTGTTCCAGTGCAGGGCAAGCGCTTAACATTTGGAAAACCACCCTCCTAATAGCGGTTTATCACGAACAAGACTATCTCATCTTATGGATGCAGAAACATGGCTTAATGCCAATAAAGCGATTGAGCTTGGTTTTGCTGATGACATCATGTTTAGGACTGGAGAAAGTACTGTGCAAGATAGTTTTGTGTTTAGCCGAAGAGCAGTGACCAATTCATTGATGGATAAGCTTAAAAAACCAGTTGTTAAACAATCAACCGAGCCGCAGAGGATGTTTCGGACGGAAATGGCCTGGTACTGATTATGAAACATCAGGAAATTACCGATGTTCTTATTACTCGCCTGAAGAATTATGCAAGTATGGGAATGGTGCAGGAACCTATTAAAGTAATAAGTGAGATTACGATATTCTGACTTTGTTGTCTTCAACTTTCTTTATTTGTTATAATTAGGTAAGTGTTAATTGCAGGAGGTCTTATTAGGGATGAAGAGAAAGATTAAAAGTTTAATTTCCCTGTTATTATCCTGCTTAATGGTTTTTACTCTGTTTATACAGGCAGCTTATGCAAAGAAGGCTGAAACGGAAGACAAATTAGTTATCTTTTCCATTGGTGCTGGGAGAAAATATTTTAGTGAAGCTGAGATTAAAAGCATAATAAATAAGGCTTATGAAAATGGCTATACCAGTGTACAGCTGATTCTTGGAAATGAAGGTTTAAGATTCTTCCTTGATAACATGGCGGTTTCCGGATATGAAAGTGACCAGGTTAAGGATGCTTTGAATCTGGGTAACAAATCCTACTATGATGACCCTGAAGGCAGCTATCTTACAGAAGGGGAGATGAACAGGATTATAGATTATGCGGCAAGGCGTAAGATTGAGATTATACCTGTAATTAACAGTCCGGGACATATGGCCGCTGTAATCTACGGTATGGAAAGACTGGGTATTGAACACCCTCAGTATAAGGATAAAACCGATACAGTAGACCTTGAAAACGGTGAGGCCGTTGCCTTTACAAAGGAACTTACGGAAAAGTATGTGAAGTATTTCAGTGAGAAAGGTAATACAAATATTTTTGGCCTCGGCTGTGACGAATATGGCGGCGGTGGCGGAAGAGCCTGCTGGGAGCAGCTGCAGCAGACCGGCAAATATAAGATCTTTATTTCCTATGTAAATGAATTGGCGAAAATGGTAAAATCCTCTGGATTAAAACCAATGTGTTTTAATGATGGTATCTATTATGCGGAAAATGATATTATGGGAAGCTTTGACAAGGATATAATCGTCTCCTACTGGACTAAGGGCTGGAGAACACCTTCCTATTCCTACAATGTGGCATCGGCAAAGTATCTTTCTGAAAAAGGTCATAAAATATTAAATACAAACGATGGCTGGTACTGGGTAATTGGTAATAACGGCTTTAGAAAAGAGGATAACGGCTATGGTTATGTCAAGGCACTTTTCAAAACCTCAACTATGAATTTCAACAATGTCAGAGGAGGCCGTAAGATTCCTACAATTGGAAGTATGCAATGTGTATGGGCTGATTTCCCGGAAGAGAAGACCGATTATTCAAAGATATTCAAGCTTATGCATTTTTTCAGTAAGAAAAATAGAAAATATATGAGGAAGATATAAAATAAGAGGCTTTCAGCTGGAAGGACAGAAAAGAACAGCGACAAAAAGAAGTGGATGAGTACAAGAAAATGATCAAAACGATATTTCAAGAAAGCAACGGAACCTATGGTGTTGATCGTATTTGTGGTGAACTAAGGAAGCGTGGTAAAATTGCTTCTTACCACCGTGTTAA
>DUOG01000028.1 GCA_012838945.1 Acholeplasmataceae bacterium
TGTTTCTTGTTCGATTGCTGTGTCACTAGCAGATAGTGGTAAAAAAGTATTATTAATCAGTACTGATCCAGCTTCTAATCTTCAAGACGTTTTTGAAACTTTAATCGGAAATAAAGCAACAAAAATTGATATGTGTCCTAATTTAGATATTATCAATGTAGATCCATTGAAAGCAGCTGAAGAATATCGTGAATCTGTTATCGGACCATATAGAGGAATATTCCCAGCTGATGTTATAAGAAATATGGAAGAACAATTGTCAGGTTCTTGTACGATTGAAATTGCATCTTTTAATGAGTTTGCACATCTAATCACAGATGATGAGATAAAAATGAATTATGACTATGTTATTTTTGACACTGCTCCAACAGGGCATACATTACGCATGCTTGAGTTACCATCTGCTTGGACTAATTTCTTAAACGATAACACAACAGGTGCATCATGCTTGGGACAATTGTCTGGATTAACTAGTCAAAGAGAACGATATCAAACTGCTGTGGACACTCTTTCAAACGAAGAATTAACAACTATGTTTTTAGTGTCTCGTCCACAAGTATCTTCAATTATGGAAGCTAATCGCACAAGCACTGAATTGTCTGAACTAGGCATTACATATCAAATTTTAATTATCAATGGGTTACTTCAAGAATCAAATGATGATATCTCAGAAAAAATGGTGCAATTACAAAAAGAAGCCTTATCTCAAATGCCAGATAATTTAGGGAAATTAAGAACCTTTTATATTCCACTGAAATCATACAATGTGACTGGTGTGGAAAAGGTTAGAAAGTTTTTAAAAAATGATGATAATGTTACTACAAATAAAGATAACATATTAGAAGAACAATTTAATAATTTACAAGTACTGATCGATGATTTGTACCATAGTGGTAAGAAGGTTATTTTTACTATGGGTAAAGGCGGAGTTGGTAAGACTACAATTGCTTCAGACATAGCTAAAGGACTCGTAGCGAAAGGATTAAAAGTTCATCTTACAACAACTGATCCCGCAAATCATCTTGATTATGTTGCTCATGAAATGCCTAATCTTACAATATCTCACATTGATGAAAAGGAAGTATTAAAGGATTATCAAGAAGCAGTTCTAGAAAAAGCACGTGAAACAATGAGCCAAGAAGATGTTAGATATGTTGAAGAAGATTTGAGAAGTCCATGTACTCAGGAAATAGCTGTCTTTAGAGCATTCGCTGAAATCGTGGATAAGGCTGACAATGAAGTTGTTGTAATAGACACTGCACCAACAGGACATACTTTATTGCTTCTTGAATCAACTCAAAGCTATAGTAAAGAAATTAGTAGATCAAATGGTGAAATCCCTGAATCGGTTTATAAGCTTCTTCCTCGATTAAAAAATGAAAAAGTAACTGAAGTAGTTATCGTTACACTGGCTGAAACAACACCAGTATTTGAAGCTATCCGTTTACATGAAGACTTGCAAAGAGCTGAAATCAAAAGTAAATGGTGGGTAGTAAACCAAAGCTTACTTGTGACTAATGTAAGTAACAAAATACTTCAAGCTAAAGCTATGTCAGAAAAAGAATGGATTGAAAAAGTAAGGACTGTGTCAAATGAGAACTTTGTTGTAGTTTCATGGCACAACTAAGGGAGGAAGCATATGGAAAAATCAAATAAAGGTATAAGTTTCTTTCAAAAATATCTAACTGTTTGGGTTATTATCTGTATGGTGATTGGAGTTTTAATTGGAAACTTCCTTCCTGCAGTACCTAAATTTTTAAATAAGTTTGAATATGCAAAAGTTTCATTACCTGTCGCTATATTAATTTGGATAATGATTTATCCAATGATGATGAA
>DUOG01000142.1 GCA_012838945.1 Acholeplasmataceae bacterium
GATGACCTGACCCAGGCAGATATCAATCTCATGATGGAGCATATCAACTCTTACACAAGGGAGAAGCTGAACGACAAGTCTCCTTACGAATCGTTCAGCTTCTTCTATGGCCAGGGCATTCTGGACGCCCTGGGCGTAAAACTGATACCAACTAATGATATCATTTTACACCCCAGTCTTTTAAAAAGATAGTGTAAATAACTGACTGCTGTAAAAAGGCTGGCTATTAATCCGGTTTCCTAAGGGGTGGCATTTACTTAATCCGAAAAATTAGTATCTGTTACCCGCGTTACTTTGCGCCCATTTTTAGCATAAGGTGCACGTTTTTGCATCCACCTTCTACCGGCCCTTACACAAATAACCAGCATTTACCCGACTTAATGTAAATAGGTTGCGTTCACCCTAACAAAGGTTGCATTTACTTTGTCAACTAGCCTTTCTTTGGTCGGAGCGACAGGATTTGAACCTGCGACCTCTTGACCCCCAGTTGTAGGAGAGACATTCCATTATATGCCGTTAAGTGCTAATAAGTCTTGTGTATCAAGGGTTTTCAAGCCTGGCTATCATTCTCACATTCTTGTTGGTGGTAACAAATTCCGCTGCGTAGTATGTCATAAAGTGTGTACGAAATTTGGTGGTTATCCGTTCCACTTCCAACCCGTTAACCTCTCATAAGCAGCCCGACAATCGCGAGCGAAGGTGCTCCTGGCGGTATTAGGATAAGCCCAGTGGGGATATTCCTTGTTCCATTTTCTTAGCTTCATAGCCCAAGACCCTGGCTGTTCTACGGCAAAAACAGCCAGGGTTAAATGCTTTTCCGTTAGCCTTCGGCTTTTTCTTTTTTCCTTTCCTGAAATCTTTGAGAAAAACTTTAAGAATTGCTTTTTTTCTTCAAGGTAAAGTTCTTTTATCCTATCTCCCGAAAGATGCGGAGATACCTCTAATGTTATTTTATTACTTATTTTGTAGGCATTAACCTTCCAACCCGCCCTGGCTTGATTTATGGGAGGGGGACTTATCCCTGTTAAAATAAGCTGCACGGCCAAGGATTCCGGCCAAAAAGCTTCTAGCTCTTTGGACAGATTCTTTAACCTTTCAAGAATACCGCCTTTCTTAATAGGGACTGTTTCCCTCCCTGATCCCTGCTCAATATAGGACAATTGCGCTTCGTATTCCCTGCCAAAACTAACCCCAGAGCGTGCCCAGTATAGAGGAGGCCTGCTATCTTTTAATGATGCGGCTACCCTTTGAGCCTGTTTAACTATCTCCTCTACCCAGTTATCTTCGTTCGCTGTTATTTTTAAGGTAATATTTACAGGATTACCGTCTTTTTTTTGCATGGCTAAAACCCAGGTAGGAACCTCTTCCGGCTTTAGTAATTGCCCGTTTAAAACTTCTTTACGGAAACTTTGAATGTCGTTTCTATTGTTGAAAAGGGCTATAACAATTCTTGATAGAGCCTGTGAGCGTTTATCCGGTGGAAGTTGTCTTGCCGTTTCTTCCATAATTTTTTGCGGCTTGGGCAATGTTGGCCTTGCAGTATATTTATAGTAACTAATCAATTCGTCATTTACACGTTCAAGCAAATACCCGAGACCTGCCCCCTTTTCTATTTCTTCTTCTTTGTTGGCTATATCGACGAACCCTTTTTCGATGACGACTGCCCAAACTTCGTTAGGAACCATTCCGACCTCCTTTCTAACCCGTTTTTTCCATTCGGCCGGCTTTAAGTGTGTCATATTAGCATCCCCTAACATGTATATATCATGGTTTATAATAGCACTAACGATAAACTGAATCAAGGGGGTGACCCCGGAATGACCTTAAATAAACCTATTCTCACTCCACGCGAAGCGGCGGAACTTTTAGGCGTAGGATATAAGACGGTGCTACGTCTTGCCAAACAGCGGGATTTTCCGGCTTTTCGCGTCGGCGAGCGGAAAATTAGAATTTCAGCAGAAGGACTAGCGGAGTGGAAGCGGCAGAAAATGCGCGAGCCGCTCGACTAAGCAGATGGACATCTTTGAACAAGTTAAAACATTGTAATCGTGCGTGATCATTTTTTAAGGTGGATTAATGAAAATGCGAAGCGGCCTATCGACTAAAAAAATCCCGGCAGGCTGGCGGGCAGGCCGGGTAGAAAGGACTTCAATTATGAGTTTATCACAAAACAACAC
>DUOG01000029.1 GCA_012838945.1 Acholeplasmataceae bacterium
CCTTTTCCAGTATAATACATATATTACTAATCCCACTTAGGTGAAATCCCCTTAGTGGGATTTTTTATTTACTTAATTTGATAAATACGAATATAATATAATTGGGAGTTGATTTTATGATTGAGGAGTTTTCTAACTATGTAATGATCGCTTTAATGGCCTTAGGGGGTTTGGCTTTCACGGTATCCGTGATTACTCAAGTTATTAAAGGAACAACATTACTAAAAAAAATTCCAACTGATATTATTGTTATAGTTATATCGATTGCGTTAACCGTAACCACATATTTTATTATTGCTGATTATTATAGTATTCCAACCATCTGGTATGGGGTGGTTGCGGCGGTAGTCTCAGGCTTTTTTGTTGCCTTTATAGCCACTTATGGTTGGACAAAATTTCACGACTTGTGGGTACGTTTTAAAAAGTAATCCAATAAAGGTCTAAAATTTCTTTAGGCCTTTTTTAAAATAAAATGTAACAATTATTTGTAAAAATATTAGTTAGTGATAAAATATTATTAAAAGGTTTGAATTGATATTTCAAAAACAATGTGATATACTAATTTAAGGTGATTTGATGGCTGGAATAAGTATTCGTGATAAATTGAAACTAGTTCCTAAAAAGCCTGGTTGTTATTTAATGTATAATGCCAAAGGCGAAGTAATATATGTCGGTAAGGCTAAAATTCTTGCCAATCGATTAAAGAGTTATTTTACGGGTTCACATGATGCTAAAACAACTCGTATGGTAATGGATATTGATACATTTGAATATATTATTACTTCTAGTGAATTAGAAGCATTTATTTTAGAATTGAATTTAATAAAGGAACATCGTCCACGCTATAATATTATGTTGATGGACGATAAGTCCTATCCATATATATATATAACGGATGAAGAACATCCGCGGATCTTAACTACAAGATCGCATAAAAATCCCAAGGGAAAACTCTTTGGTCCTTATCCCAATGCAAAAGCAGCAAAGGAAACGGTGGAATTATTAAATAAGGTTTTTCCTCTTAGAAAATGTCGACATCTCCCCAAAAAGGAATGTTTATATTATAGTATGGGACAATGTATTGCCCCTTGTATCCATAAGATTGAAACAACTGATTATGAACCATATATTCAAAGTATTACCCGTATTCTAAATGGTAATGATAGTGAATTAGTAGAACTACTAGAAGAAAAGATGGTTAGTGCCGCAGAAAACTTAGAGTTTGAACGTGCTATTGAATATCGGGAAATGGTTCAAAACTTAAAAGAAACAATCGCAAAACAAAAGATTGTAATGAGAGATCAAGTGACTCGTGATATTGTAGGTTTCGCTTATAAAGATGATATTATTAGCATTCAAATTTTCCACATGCGTGCAGGTAAGATTGTTAAAAGCAGTAGTGATGTTTTTGACATCCACGGCGATCCGGAAGAAACCTTTACCGATTTAATTGTTCAATTTTACAAATTGGGTAATCACTTGCTTCCAAAAGAAATATTAATCCCTTATGTGGAAAATAAAGATGTATTAAGTAAGGTCTTAGATACCAAAGTTATTGTTCCAATTAAGGGTGACAAGAAAAAATTAGTGGATCTAGTTTGTGAAAATGCTCAAAATAATTTAGAACAATTGAAAAAAGAACGAATGATAAAAGCGTTAAGGACAGTAAAACCACTAGAGGAATTAGCAAAAATTCTTGATATAGAATATCCAGGTCATATTGAAATCTTTGATAACTCAAATCTGCAAGGTCAACACGCTGTTAGTGCGATGGTTGTTTATCGTGATGGTAAACCGTATAAAAAGGATTATCGAAAATTTAGAATAAAAACGGTCGAAGGTGCTGATGATTATCACACAATGCAAGAAGTTATTAAGCGTCGTTATTCACGGGTAATAAGAGAAAACCTACCCCAACCAGATTTGATTATTGTTGATGGAGGAACCCCACAAGTCATTAGTGCCCAAAAAATGCTTGATGAACTTGGCTTAGAAACTATTCCTGTAATGGGATTGGCTAAAGATGAACGTCATAAAACACGAGCCATCATAAATAGTGACCTTGAAGAAATAACAATTGATAAAAAATCTAACCTCTTTTTGCTATTAGAGGCAATGCAGAATGAAGTGCATCGTTTCGCGATTACATTTCATCGACAAGTCAGATCAAAGACTGCTTTAGAATCTGCCCTTGATAATATTAAAGGCATTGGAAAGCAACGCAAACAAATTCTTATGAAAAACTTCGACAATATCGAAGATATCAAAAAAGCAAGTCATCAAAAATTAGCTGCCCTCGGTTTTCCTCCCCAGGTTATATCAAATTTAATGTGTGCTTTAAATGGTAGTGACCAAGAATCAAATGGTAGCATACAATAAAGTGATAGATTATGGGGGAATAAGTATGCAAAGTCGAAGATTTTTAACAGTTCGCGAACGAGAAATATTTGAACTTTTAATAAAAAATAATGATACTGATGAAATAGCAGAAAAGTTAGGCATTAGTTCCAAAACCGTTCGCAATCACATTTCCAATGTAATTCAAAAACTCGGGGTAAAAGGACGCAGTCAAGCCATTTTGGAATTAATTAAAATGAAAGAACTAGAACTTAAGCAAGATCGCAGATAGGAATGATTAAATGCATTTGGTATACGGAAGGGTGCGAAAAGTACACCCCAAAGCAAGAATATTTGAAATCCTAAAACGTAACAAAATTGAATATTACTATCTTTCACGTAGCCAAATGAAAAAATTTAACTCGTATCTTCAAGAAGGGCTATTTGTTTACTTTAATGTTAGTGACGAGTTAGTTCTTCGTGGGAAATATAGAGCTTACGAAATTATTAACTTCGTAAAGTTGATTAGGCACCGAAAAAGAAAACCAGTGGTTTTCTTTGATCTTTCTACTATTAAACGAGGAGTTTCTAAAATAGTTAATCGTCCTCAATACCGAATGTTTTTAGACATGGAATTTACGATGCCACCGTATAATTATGACTCGGGGCAACCATTTGCATCAGAAGTCATTCAGTATGGATATTATCTTGAAGATGAGTCGGGAGCTGTAATTGATAGTAATAGTGCTTTATTGAAACCGGTCAATAAAATAGGATTAAATGATCGCACATTTAGCTTCTTGTCACTAAAAAGAAGTGATTTTAAAAAAGCAAAAAGTTTCAAATCCTTTTATGATGACTTAAAAGAAGTCATCGAAACATATAATCCTACGATATATGTTTGGGGAAAAAACGATATTTTTGTTTTAGAAAAAAGCTATGAATTACATAAATTAGAGCCACTCACCCACCGAGATAGTTTTGTTAACTTAATGCAAATAATTAAAAACTATTTTAATATCCGTAATGATATCGGTCTCTTCAATGCTCTTGGTATGTTCCATAACAAGAAGGAAATTGCTGAGCAAGAACATGATGCTCTTAATGATGCGATGGTAACATTAATGGTATTCCATGCTTTTAAAGATTATATAAATAAACATCGAAGTTTAAAAGGAAACCTAACAGAATAGGTTTCCTTATATTATTTAATATTAGTAACAAAAATTAAAAAATCACCTCAATCATTGAATGGGGTGATTTTGTTAAACCTATATAATGAAGATCAATGGAACTATAATAGGTTTTCTTTCAGTCTTTTCATATATATATTGGGATAATTTATATGTGACTTTTTGTTTAATTTGAGGTAGGTTTAATATTTTATAACCAGCTAATACTTCGGTAAAAATATCAGTTGCTTTGTTTTTTATTTCATTGGCTAAATCTTCAGATTGTTTTAGATATATAAATCCACGTGATACCATTGTTGTTGGAGCTAACATTTGACGATTTTTATCAATGGTAAAGATGATTGATATTAGACCTTCATCTGCTAAATATTTACGTTCTTTTAAAATGTTACTAGCGACGTCGCTTAGTGATGAATCAATATAAACTTCAGAAGTATCAATTGCTTGGCGAGTAACGGTTGGTCCTTTTTTAGTAAACTTAACAACATCGCCATTATCTAACACAAAACAGTTTTCTTTCTTCATTCCAGTTTGAACAGCAATCTCAGCATGTTTTTTGAGCATTGAATATTCGCCGTGAATTGGAATGAAATATTGTGGTTTGGTTAGAGAGAGCATTAGTTTCAACTCTTCTTGGGAAGCATGTCCCGTAGTATGAGTGTCGGTTAATGGGCTGTTTTTGATTATGTTTGCGCCGGCCTTGTATAACTTATTAATGGTACGATTAATAAATTGTTCGTTGCCTGGAATTGGTGAACTTGAGAATACCACGGTATCTCCTGGCATTAATTTAATTTGTTTATGTGTTCCATTAGCAATCCTTGAAAGGGCAGCTAATGGTTCTCCTTGTGAACCGGTACATAAAATGGTTAGTTTATCTTGAGGGAAATTATCAACTTCACGTTGACTAATAATAGTTCCTTTTGGAACATTGATATATTTTAATTTTGTTGCAACATCAATGTTTTTCTCCATACTTCGGCCAAAGACAACTACTTTTCGTTTGGCTCTAGCACTCGCTTCAATTATTTGTTGAACACGAAACACGTTTGAAGCAAAGGTTGCGATAATAACTCGTCCTTTTAATTGACTAACAATATTATTAATCGATTGACCAATCTTTTTTTCTGAAGCTGAAAAGTGTTCAATTCCAGCATTGGTGCTATCGGCGAGTAAACATAATACCCCTTCTTCACCGTACTTAGCCATCTTATAATAATCTGCTTTTTTACCAACTGGGGTAAAGTCAAATTTGAAATCACCTGTATGGATGATATAGCCTAATTCAGTTTTAATTGCGATCCCAAAAGAATCCGGGATGCTGTGATTTGTTCTAAAAAAAGATACTTTAAAATTCTTAAAGTTATATTCGGAATCATTTTCGTAAGGAATAAAATTTACATTTAATCCTTTGTGCTCGCTGATTTTATTTTCGATAAGACCAAGAGCTAAACCAGAAGCATACACTGCCGGTATTTTAACTTTCTTTAGTAAAAATGGTATACCACCAATGTGATCCTCGTGGCCGTGGGTAATGAAAAGACCAATAATCTTCTCTTCATTTTCAATTAAGTATTGGAAGTTGGGAATAATATAATCGACACCGAGTGCTTCTCCATCAGCAAACAAGATTCCTGCGTCGATAATCATTATTTCATCATTCACTTCCACAACATACATATTCATACCGACTGCGCCCAAGCCGCCTAAAGCAAAAATTTTAATGTCGGGAGACTTTTTTCGCGCTCGTTGTTTTAAATATTCTAAATGTTTCATAATGTTATCCTTTCTATTGTTATTACTCTCTTTTTTTATTATAACCCAAAAATGAGGGTCTGAAAAGAAATAAGTTAATATTATTGTATTATTATCCTTGTAATAATATTTTTATTCGTTATAATTATACTAATAGCATTTTACTAAGCTATGAAGGAGTTTGATATATATGAAGACTTTTGACCCTAATCGCAAACTAGTGTTTCTAGATGTTGATGGAACCCTTTTTGATCATAAATCAGGAGAGATTCCAGCATCAGCAATTAAAGGCCTTCAAAAGCTGCGTGAACGTGGTGACACCGATATTGTGATTGCAACGGGAAGATCACCGTTTATGATAGACCATCTTGATTCGATTAAAGATTTAATCAAAGCTTATGTATTACTTAATGGTCAATACGTTTTATATAATGATGAAGTCATTTATGAAAAAGTAATGCCAGTAAGCGAAGTTAAAAAACTTGCGAATAAGGCTAAAGAATTAAATGTTGTCTTTGGCTTTGTTGGAAAAGACCACGGTTATATTACTGGCTTTAATGATATTGTCCAAAGATGCTTTAAAACTTTCAACTTAGAAAAGGTAAAAGTCTTAGAAAAAGACTTTAACTATCACGTACCAGTGTTTGCTGGGTGGTTATTTACTAGTTATGAAACTATAATGGATATTAAAGCCGACCTTAGCCAATTCGATTATTTGCCTTGGGGAGAATATGGTTGTGATGTAGTCATGAAGGGTCTCTCCAAGCAAGATGGTATATCAAAACTAATTGAAGAGTTAGGGGCTAACCCTAAGAACACGTATGCTTTTGGTGACTCAGAAAATGATATCTTAATGTTTAAGGGATGTGCAATTTCGGTTGCGATGGGGAATGGTAAAGATATCGTAAAACAAGCAGCCACTATGGTTACTGATACCATTGAAAATGATGGATTGTATAAAGCATTTGTGAAATGTGGGTTAATTGATTAGAAAAAAGGACTTGGTGAAAAGTCCTTATTTTTCTTCTTCGGCTCGCTTAAATCTAACCGGTGTTGAATTTTCAGGCACATTCAATGGGAAATCTTTGTTTATGCGGTCGACAAACAAGATTCCATTTAGGTGGTCATACTCGTGTTGAAAAACAATCGCAATATAATCTTTAAGGCGAAGAGTTACTTCCTTAACCTCACCATTTTCATATAGGTAGGTTTTGACTGTAACTTTTCGTGGCCGATGCACTAAACCAACAACTTCCCGATCAACTGATAAACAACCCTCACCCCCAGGTAAGTAAGTTAGTTCATCAGAATAACTAATGATTTTTGGATTAATCATCATGTAGTGATGTAATTGATTATTTTCATCATAATCGCGCATCACTAGCATTCGTTTAAGGATATTGATTTGGTTTGCAGCAAGCCCACAAGCACCACGTAATCCGTACTTTTCACTTATTTCAGGATCAATACTATTCAATATATATTCATTCATTTTAATTAGCGTTTGTTCATCTTCTACGCTTAATGGTAGTTTGACTTCTTGGGCCTTTGTCTTTAAAACTTCGGCTCCTTCACGCACAATATCATTCATTAAAATCATATTATCTTAACTCCTTGTATTATATTATTATACCGTAGTCTAGCATTTATTTCAAATTTTATGCAACCCAAAGGTCAATAACAAAAAGAAAAGGGGTGCTTCCCCTTCTATTTAAGTGCTATTAGAAGCAACGTGTACACCCAATAATCACTAATAATATGAATAATACTAGGATTAATGCGTATCCGTAGCCTGTTCCGCCTGTTTGACAACAGC
>DUOG01000030.1 GCA_012838945.1 Acholeplasmataceae bacterium
AGATTAATTAAGTTAAATATTAATTATGGAGGGAATAATGATAAAAATTAGAAATTTATGTTTTGTGTTAATAGTTTCATTTGTCTTACTTGGTCTATCTTCATGTGATTTAGATTTTGTTGATATTGATAAAAATTATGATGGTCTCAGCATTGGTTTTAATCATGAATATGAGACTCTTGATATTACATGTGCTGTGAGAAGTAATCAAACTGAGTTTAATATCAATAATGTCACATTAGATTGTTATTATGGATGGTATACACGTGCACCAAATCATTTTTATAAAGATAGCCTCTACGATCCAGTTTGTATAGCTCTTTATTTTAATTATGGAATGTGGAATGAAGAATTCGATGATTATCAGAACATAGAGAATATGCATTTTTTAAAAGAAATTTCAATTGAAGAGTTTAGTACAGAAGCATTTAATATGAAAATGACAAAACAAGAAGGAAAAACATTTGAACAACATTCTGAATTTACTATTCCAAATGAATTATTTGTTGAGCCAGGTGGATCGATTCTTTTCTATGTGTTAAACGTTGCTTGGAATCCAGAACAAAATGTATATTTTACGTGTGGTTTTGGATTTAGAAGTATTGGTTTCAAATATATTGATGAAGAGACAGTTCGTTTGTATAAATAGGAAAATAAATATGGGGGGAAAATAAAATGAAATATGTAAAAGTTTTTATTAAAATATTGTTAGTTGTTTTTGTTTTTAACATAAATTCGTTCTTTTCAAATCACTTAGAAACTAGTGCTAATTCTAATAATTATGAAGCCAACATAATTATAAGTTCAGAAATGATAGATGTTGATGATAGTTTTACAGTAGAGTTTATTTTTGGAGAGAACATTATTGATTACTATTATGTTGAAAGTGGAGTAACAGTAATCGATTCATCAGATGATTCAAATTATGTATTATTCGAACTTACAGCACTAGATGGTGAATGTCAATTTGAATTATTCACTAGTTTTGTTGATGACGTATATCAAATAAATACAATATATACATTTTCTACCGAAGGAATGTTTTTTATTAGTGATGCGTCTGAAGATACTGCATGTCTAAATGCCTTAGAATATCTAGTTGAACAAGGTCTAATGACGGTTGCTGAGGTTCAAGATGAATATAGTTTCTATATCCAAAAATAATTTCCAGAAGCTGAACCTATTACTGAAACAGAAGAGCTTGATCCTTTATCCGAAGGAGTATCTATTGCCTCTGGAACAATAGTTTGGCAATTTGATGAATTTACTGAAATACCTCTTATGGAAACAAGAGTTGATTTATATTGCTTAAGCTATGAGGAAATATTTATTAAAACTGTTTATACAAATGAGAATGGTGAATTCGAAATAATTTATGATAGTACTCAAGATGGACTTGGGGCTGGCTATGAATTGTATATTAGAGTATATTGTGAAAGTCATACTTTTAGAGTGTCTAGTTATTGGCTAACAGAAGCCTATAATATAATTCCAGGGTTAAAGACAGGTAGTAGTTCACCAACAGGATTAAATTATAGAATAAATAATGATGGTAGTGACATATATAGAGCATTCGTAGCAGAACAAGGCATGGCTATAGGCCAACGTTACGCAAAAAACTATGGCGACATTGATATAGAATCTAAAAAATTAAAAGTAGCTTACCCTGTTTATCATAATTCAATGTGCATTGATTTAGGTTTTATTGCTGTTTGTAGTATTAATATAAATCATTTTGACGATTGGTTGAAAATTAACCATGAGTATGGTCACTTTGTTCAAAGAAAAGCGGGTATTCTTGATATCACATTGTGGGATTATCTATTTAAGGGGCGTAAACACTCTCCTGGGGATGATCAGATATATAAAAAACCAGATAAAGAAC
>DUOG01000031.1 GCA_012838945.1 Acholeplasmataceae bacterium
TCTCGAAAGATGACCAACTTATGTCGTTGTAAATAGTAATTAATCACCATAGTGATTAAATCATAATCCCCCGCTTTAACACGTTTAAACAGTGGATTATCAATCACAATTCCATCAAAGTAATCCATCAATTCGAACAAGTTAAGACTTGCGAATAGATCATCACTAGCATAAAGCAGATGTTCTTTCTTCTTTAGTTTCTTAATACTTTTCAAAAGTGATTCTCTGTTAATATCTCCAACTTTAGCCAGATGAATTGCAATTTTGAATTGTTCTTTTTGACTAAGTTTTAATACTAAGTCCATTATTTCATCATTTAACAATTGTTTGCCCAAAAGGGTAATCATTATCAACCCTGGCCAAGTTTTTGTTTTAAGTAAGGTTGTAAATAGTTTTTTATTATAGGTCAAACTCAAATCAAAATTTAAAATTCGGTGTCCGAAGAGTTCAAGATTTTGAAAGATAAAGGAAGGAAAATAACCTAAAACATTGCCATGTTTACTATTTTCAATCGGATGAAACACTAATTTTGCTTTACTTGTCAAAATTAATGATTCATAATAACTTTCTTCTTCTTGCATTTTTCGATAATTAAGATAATTTTGATAGTCAAATGTTTCACTAATGTGTTCCACTAAATATGAAGCTACTTTAACTAGATTTTGCTTTGTCGGTATTTCTTTTGTAACTCTGACAAAATTAACTGAATATTCTTGATAGCTATTTTTAAACTGATTGTAACTATGCTTGTTAATTATTTCAGAAAAACCAACAACAATTGTTTGATCATCATATTTATAGAAATTAGCTGTTTTAGGAAATACATCCTTAATATCTCGTTGTAGTTTTTCAAAAAAATCTTCAAATCTTCGATTCTTTTGTTTATAAGTAACCACAATTAATGATGAAGTATTTTCTTCTGATAATTCATTAATAATATGAATTGATTTTGACCGTTCTTTTTTAAATTCATGATAGATTTCAACTTCAAAATCATTGATTAATTTTACATCTTTTTGATAGTTTTCACTTAACTTATCATTGCCTAGTTTTTTTGCTGCTGATGATAAATATTTAATTTGATCACCATTTTTTATGATGTAAGGCAATTGTAGTTCTTTTAAAAAGTCACAAGTGAATGTCAATAATGCCTCTTTTTCTTCTTCAACCATTATTTCTTGAATTATTTCTTTAAACTCATTTTCTGAAAAATCATTTAGTGGAAGTTCACCATCACCATAAATCAAGACAACCCCAATCGTCTTATCTTCATGATGAATTGGAAGGGCAATCATTTCCAAAAATGATAATTCATTCATTGGTTTTTTATAAAAGGGGTCAATCAATTGGTAAACAAAATCCTCTTTTTTTAGTTTTAATGGTTCGTTATAGTCCAGAGCTATCTCTAAAATGCTACCTTCAATTTCATTTAGAGGGTAGTTTTTTTGAAATACTCTTTCACCTTTTTGATGATAAACATAGATGTTTTCTGTTCCATATAGAGCATCTACCAGTTGATCTTGATATCTTTTTCCAAAAAGACACCAGGTAATCATCTCGGTCTTAGGTAAGCCTTTTACCATCTTAAGAATTATTTTACGACTATTCACTCCATCCACCCCTTTATTATAAAGATAAAATACTAAGGTAGTCCCTTAGTACTCTAATATTATGGTTACTGGTCCATCATTTACTAGCTCAATCTCCATATGAGCCCCAAAGACACCGGCTTTTGTTGTAATATGATATGTATCATTCAATATTTGATTAAATTCATAATAGAGTCTTTCAGCAATCGCTGGATCAAGAGCTTTCGTAAATGACGGTCGATTTCCTTTTCTTGTGTCTCCATATAAAGTGAATTGGGAAATTGATAAAATATCGCCTTGGGCGTCCATAATATTTAAATTTAATTTGTTATTCTCATCTTCAAAGATTCGTAAATTAGCAATTTTTTGAGCCATTTGTTTAACATTGTCAATGTTATCCCCTTCAGTAAAGCCAACCAACAATAAATATCCTTTGTTGATAGCATTGATAATCTCATTATCAACTTTACAACTAGCTCTGCTAACTCTTTGAATTACTACTTTCATTAGTTAATCACCCGCACAATATCGTATATTTCACTAATTTTACTTAAGCTAACAATGGCATGATTTAAATCTTCAAGGTTTGCTACATTCAATCGAAATTTTGTAACACATTCACCTAGTTTTACTTGAGCAGATGAAACAGAAGTTATAGTAACTCTTGTTGAATTCAACAGGTTAATCATTTCTGGCAATAAACCCTTTTTATCCATTGCATCAACGCGAAGGGTTGTTTGGAAAATACGCCCGGTAAATTCAGCATCCCAGTGAATGTTAATGAATCTTTTTTTATCAGAACGGGTAACATTTGGACAATTAGCTCGATGAACTACGATACCAGTTCCTTTTGAAATGTATCCAACAATCTCATCTCCCATAATTGGTTGACAACAATTAGCAAGACGTAGTTGGGCCTTATCCAAACCTTCCACAATAATACCATAAGCATTGGAAGCTTTAGCGATAGATTCTGTCTTATCTTCTTTTTTATATTGTTGTAGAACAAATTCTTCATCCATTTTAAGTTCATTCAAACCTAAAATGCGATTGACTGCTCCATGAGGAGAGATGGTACCAGTTCCAACTTCATAATAAAACTCTTCAACTGTTTTAACATTGTTTTTAGTGAAGTGTTTTTGAACGGTTTTATCATCTAAATCATTAGGATTATAGCCTTCTGTTTTAGCATATCTTTCAAACTCAGTTCTTCCTCTTTCAATGATAAGATCGCGTTGCATCTTATTGATATAAGCTTTAATCTTATGACGAGCATGAGAGGTTTTAACAATCTTTAACCATTCAGTTGATGGTCCAGGTGAATTTTTATTTGTTTTTATTTCAACAACATCGCCAGTTTTTAATTGATAACTTAGCGGAACAATCCGACCATTAACAATGGCACCAGTTGTTTTATTACCAATTTCCGTGTGGATTCGGTAAGCAAAATCAATTGGTGTTGAACCATTAGGTAAATCAATTACTTTCCCCTTTGGGGTAAAGATATACACATTGGCGCTAAAAATATCTTCAATAATGCTTTCAAGTGGATCATCATTGACATCGCTCATTTCTACATAAGTTGATAAGTCTTTAAGCCATTTTAACTTATTAGTAATTTCAAGGTGCTCTTTTTCTGGTGAATAGCCTTTGTTTTCTTCTTTATAGGCCCAGTGTGCAGCAACCCCGTATTCAGCAACTTGATCCATCTCGTATGTTCTAATTTGAATTTCAAAGATTCTACCATTGATTCCGACAATGGTCGTATGAAGCGATTGATAAAGGTTAGGTTTTGGCACCGCAATATAATCTTTGAACCGCATTGGAATCGGTGTCCATTTTCCATGTACAAGTCCTAAGATACGGTAACAGTCCTCAACCGAATCAACAACAACTCGAAGGGCTAACAGGTCATAAATATCTTCAATACTTCGTCCTTTTTGCATAATTTTTTTATAAATACTGTAGATATTTTTGATTCTACCCTTGATTTCATAACCAGTAACATTATGGTCTTTTAATATTTCTTCAATTTGAGAAATCATCTCATCGATATCTTTTTCTCGTTCTGACTTCTTATGCATTACCGCTTCGCTAATTCGTTTATATTCTGCTTCATTAAGATATTTTAAACTAATATCTTCAAGTTCAGCTTTGAAACGATACATCCCTAGTCGATGGGCTAGTGGTGCATATAAGTCAAGGGTTTCTTTAGCAATTCGCTTTTGTTTTTCAATATCATTATGGGCACTTAAAGTGCGCATATTGTGAAGACGGTCGACTAGTTTTACTAAAACTACTCTAATATCTTTAGCCATTGCTAGTAGGATTTTTTGATGATCATGAGCTAGTGCTCTTTCTTTAGTCATGTACTTTAATTTGCTGATTTTAGTTACTCCATCAACAATTTCTGCAACATCATTACCAAAGCGAGCAGCCATCTCTTCTTTAGTCATATCTGTATCTTCTAAAACATCATGCAATAATCCCGCCGCAATCGTAGCCGGACCCGTATGTAATTCTGCCAATAAATAGGCTACTTCAATCGGATGTTGAACATATGGGTCACCCGACTTTCGCATTTGATCTTTATGTTTTTCACAAGCAACAACATAAGCATCTTTTATCAAAGCGAGATTTTTCTCTTCTTTAAGATATTCACTAACCTTGGCTAAAATATCTTCAATTGTTCTAGGTTTATCCATATATTCAACTCCTTTCTGTTATATTTTTTTAGATAATCAATATTATTTAATAGTTAATATTTTTCAAGGACTAAAATATTGTAACCTTCTAATTTTTCTCGTCCTTTTAGTTCGGTTAATTCTACTAAGAATGCTAAACCTGCAACAATGCCACCTAAGCTTTCAACTAAATCAATTGATGCTTTAATGGTGCCGCCTGTGGCTAGTAAATCATCGATGATTAAAACACGATCGCCTTTTTTTATGGCATCTTTATGCATACATAAGACGTTTTCGCCATACTCTAGAGAATAAGAAACACTTATAGTTTCACGTGGTAACTTATTCGGTTTTCGAATTGGAACAAAGCCAATCTCGAGATTTGAAGCTACTGGACAACCAAAAATGAATCCACGAGACTCTGGTCCAGCCACCACATTAACATTTAATTCTTCAGCAAATCTTGTCATTTCATCGCACGCACTTTTGAATGCTTTCCCATCATTCATTAATGGGGTTATATCACGAAATAAAATTCCTTCAATTGGATAATCAGGGACGTTTGCTATATACTTTTTGTAATCCATAAAATACCTCCATAATTATATTATATTATATCAAATATCGCAGAAATTAACAATTATTTTATACCTAAGATGGACAAATTTTGTAAAAAGAGGTGCTAAAATGAAAAAATCTTTTATCGCAAATACAATGATCGTCATCATTTCTGGCTTTATCATTAAAATATTAGGTTTGCTTAATCGTATTTTAATAACCAGACTCCTTGGACCTAGTGGAGTCTCTTTATATATTTTGTCCTTTCCAACGATCATGCTTTTTATCAGCATTTCCGGAATGAGCCTAAATATATCAACCTCTAAATTAGTAGCGGAATCGCTAAAACTTAAAAACTATTCGCCGCGAAAGATCATTTTCAAGAGTATCATCTTAGCTTTGATTGTTTCGACTTTTACGACATGTATTTTCTTAATTATTTTGAAACCTCTTTGTTATTCTTTTTTGAAAGAACCAAATCTATATTATCCCTTGTTAACAACCGTTTTTTTAATACCTCTGGTTGGGATTAGTGATACCTTAAAAGGTTATTTTAACGGTTTAAAGGAGATGGGAATATCGGCACTTTCCACGGTCATTGAACAAATCTTTCGGATTTCCTTTTCTATAGCAGCCATTTTTCTCTTGCGTCCTCACGGTTTAATTGTTACTACGGTATTTATTCTTCTATCCTTATCAATTGGTGAGATTGCTTCCATCATTTTTTCCATCATCAAGATTTTAAAATATCGACCTCCACATTATCCTAAAACTAAAAATGAATTTAATGCCATCTGTTCCATTAGTATCCCCACCACTCTAACCAGACTAATGGGTAATTTCATTTACTTTTTAGAACCAATTGTCTATACGGCGGTCTTTACCTATTTAAACTATGCTCAAGCAGATATAGCCAATGAATACACCATTGTCAATGCCTATACCATCCCTCTACTTACTACGGTATCGTTTTTATCATTTGCGATTTCAACCTCAGTTATTCCGGTAATGGCGGAAAACTGGGCGCTAAAACGAACAGATGCCGTCCATCACTACATCAGTGAAGCCTTAATTTTATCGCTTATTCCGGGCATTCTAATAGCCGTATTGTTTTACTACTTCCCAAGCGAATATATGAACTTAATCTACGGCACGACCTTGGGATCAGATCAAATTCGAAACCTCACCTTTATATTCTTGTTTTACTATATTCACCCACCAGTGGTTGCCATCTTACAAGCTATCGGCAAATCAAAATTTATCTTTGCTATTTCAACTATTAGTAATGTTTTAAAGATTGCCTTAATAGCCTTATTAGCCTTTGTGCCAACCATTGGTCTTGATAGTATGCTCTATGCCATCATTTTTTCAATGATCCTATCAACAGTCATATGCCTTATGACAATGTTAAAAGTGACCAACTTTTCTTTTAACCTAAGAAAAGTATTTAATTTAGTTATGCTATTTCTTTTTACCTTTGGGTTAACGGGAGTTCTAAATTTCCTCCTAAAGGAGAAGTTTTTAATCACCTCATTGATTAGCACCATTTGTTTTATTATCATCTGTTTTAAATTAAATTTCTTTAGATTTTTTAAGTTTCAAAAAAGGGCTAGAGTTTAGCCCTTTTGTTTATCTAAAATAAATTTGATAACTGGAGTAAGTTTTCTTGCCATTTCATAAAAGCCAAGATCATTTGGATGAACTCCATCAACTGTTCCTTCAAAGCCAATATCCTTCAATAATTCACCACCATCATAGAAATAGATGTATGGATCATTTTTATGAAATTTGGCCACTGTTTTCCTTTGGAACTCGTTTAATCGTTTCTTTAGTTGGGCACCTTCTTCATAGAAGGCATCAAAACAAGTAGTAATTTTACTCAATACCAAAATAGGAACGGTCGGATTAAAGGTTCGTAATTGCTCAATGAAAGTAACTAATGTTTTTTCTAACTTTAAATCAGGTCCACTTGCATTTCCTTCATAATCTAACACGAACAACTTAACATTTTCAATTTGAGCAAGTAATTGAGCTATTTCTTTTTCACCAAAGCCATTGCCAGAAAAACCAAAGTTTAAACATTCATAACCAAGTTTTCGCCCAACAATGGCAGGATAAGCCATGCCTGGACGGCTAGCACATCCACCTTGGGTAATGGAAGTCCCATAAAAAACTATTTTACCTTTGTCTTGATAATTGTGGGCAGGAAGAACACTAGCTTTCTTGTTAATTCCAATTAGAACCTCACTTACGGAAGCATAAAGTGGAAAGTTCAAGACAAGTAAATGGCCACCGCTTAGGTTGCTGAAAAAGGTGAATTCATATTCATCATTTTTAAAATTAAATGTTGATGAACGATAGAACTTTAAATCACTTGGTTCACTACCAATGTACAAATCAAATCCTGCTTGACCGGTATAGGCCATATGGGACATCAAAAACTTATGCGATAATTTTACCTTAATTTTTAAAATATTAGTGTCACTATAAAAAGCGATGGCGCCACCAGCCGTATTTCCAACTAAAATGTTTAACGGTTCACTAATACTTTCAATAACATTTTGATATTTTAAAGCAAAGCGACGATAAGTCTTGTCCTCATTGAACCAATTAAATCCAAGTACTCTTACATCACGAGATTGTCGGGGATCAATCCAAAAAAGATCATCTTCTACTTTTTCTAAAGTGTTCTTCATGTTTTGATCGACATTTTCAATTTTTGTCTCATCTTTAGTTTCTACATCAATCTTTTTTTCGTTTTCCATACTATCACCTTAACTTTATGATAGTACTATTATAACATAAATAAAAAAAATAGGAAGAATAATTTGTCAAAAACTATTTCATTCTTCCACCTTGGGTTCAATAACTTTAACTTTTTGATTTTCATAAACAACTAAAAAGATCTCATTTAACTGCTGATAGCCCAGCTCACTAAGTTCAGCCATTAACCATTTTTCCGTCTTCTTTATATGTTTTAAGTTACGGGTTTGTATCTCGCCCGTTAAAACTAATGGGAGCGGAAAAATCTTATCCTTATTTTCATCATAAGTAAAGACACTTAACTTGCCATTACTCTCTAGTATGGCATATTGCACTTCGACAACCGACCTAATATTTTTTTGACGCAATTGAAGATATAAATCATCAAGGTTATAAAATCCTTTTTTCATAACCTTTTTATTAATTCTTCCATTGTTAATAATAACTGATTCCGTTCCATCTAAGAGATGGCGAATCTTATTACTTTTAAGACTAATAAATGCTAAAACCTTTTGAATTAATGCTAATAAAATAATCGGAATGATAAATAAGAAAAAGGACTCATTATAGTTTTCTATTCCCAAAACCATGATATCAGCAATCACCAATAAAACAACTAAATCAAATAGACTTAGTTGTCCAACTTCCCTTTTTCCCATTAATTTAATGAGTATTAGAAGCAAGAAATAACCAAAAAAAGCCCGAAATAAAATATTTAAAACTACATTCCAATCCATAATTATTCCTTCTATTTTAAAAATGTACGCATATAATTTATTAGGTGAGACAATGAATATTATTAAAGCCAAACTGCGCACTTTATTCTCATTTTTGATTATTTTGTCCCTTATTGGTCTTATTTATGCATTGTTAATATGGAGTAATAAGATTGATAGTTCCAGTGAAAAATTTCATACCATTATGTTTATTACTGGTATTTGCCTCTTTATAATTTTAGGACTTTTAAGTGGCTATTACACACAAGAAAAAGGCCTCTTAGCGGGACTAAGTTCGGCCTTAGTTATTATCGTCATTATCTTGATTATTAATCTATTTGTAAAAGAACCAATCACTTTAAGAATGGTCCTAAAATTTTTAACCTATACTGCCGGTTCTGCGGCTGGTGGAATAATGGGAGTAAATATTCCTCGTTCGAAATAATTAGTGTTTGATAAACTTTAAACTAATATCTAAGGCTTTATAGGAATGAGTAAGGGCTCCTACTGATATTAAATCTATTCCTAAAGCTGCTACGCTATAAACTCGTTTAATAGTCATATTGCCGCTTGCTTCTAGAAGTTTGCGTTTGTTGTTTATTTCTACTAATTCGGCCATTTGTTCATTAGTCATATTATCTAACATTATGATATCGCAATCAGTCTCTAACGCTTCTAAAAATTCGGCTTTGGTCTCAACTTCTACTTCAATTTTAATTCCCTTCTTCACTTTTTGTAAAGCTGTCTCGACAGCTTTTTTTATACTTCCCACCGCAGCAATATGATTATCCTTAATTAATACCTGATCACTTAAGTTAAATCGATGATTTGATCCACCACCATCAACAACTGCTTGTTTTTCTAATACTCTAATCAGTGGACTAGTCTTACGGGTATCAACAATTTTACAATTTGTCCCCTCTACTTCTTGAACAAACTTAGAGGTTAAGGTTGCAATACCGCTCATTCGTTGTAAAATATTTAGTGCTACCCGTTCTCCTCTTAAGATATCAGCCATGCTACCTTTGATGTGAGCAATGACATCACCTTTTTTCACAGCTGATTTTGATGGTTTTAAAATAGTAAATTCAATTTTAGGATTGATAAAATGAAAAACAGCTTGACATACTTCAATCCCAGAAATAATTCCACTAGCCTTAGCAATAAAATAACCCGTTGAAACAATCTTGGGATCGACTAGTGAACTTGTAGTTACATCATTAAGATATCCATCTTCATTTAAGGCTTCTTCAATAATTTTTAGTATTCGTTTATCCATATTAATCTTCTCGGTAATGACAACCAATACTCTCCTTTCTTGTAAGTGCGGCTTTAATGATGGCCAAACTAACTGTTACCACATTTAAACACTCATAATAATCTTTTAAATGACGAGGATTATTTACTAGATTTCTATAATAATTCTGAACGATTATTTCCGCATTTTTCAGTCCTTTTTCCGTCCTGATAATCCCTACTTCCCTGCTCATGATGGATTGAACATCTAGTTTTATCGACTGATAATCAGCCTCTTCCTTGCTAATTTTAACCTGATCATCAGTTATATTTGTTATATTGATAATATTAAAATTATTAATTGATTTAGCGATACGATTCCCAAAAACCACGCATTCCAGTAAAGAATTACTAGCTAAACGATTGGCACCATGAACACCAGAACTAGCACATTCACCATTAGCATATAAGTTTTTCGTGGAGGTTTTTCCATTTAAATCAATCTTGATTCCGCCAATTCCAAAGTGTTCTACTGGTGACACCGGAATCAAATCTTTTTCCATCTGGTAGCCACTTTCTAAACATTTGGCATAAATGGTTGGAAATCTCTTTTCTAAAAATGCCTTTCCTAAATGACGAGCATCGATAAATACATAGTCACTTTCGGTAAGTTCAAGTTCGCGCACAATAGCACGAGATACCACATCACGGGGGGCTAATTCTAGCCGCTCATCATATTTTTCCATGAAACGTTGATAATAGCGATTGAGAAGAAAGGCTCCTTCACCACGAACAGCTTCACTGATTAGAAAACGAACTGATGATTCATTATTTACCCAAAATACGGTAGGGTGAAATTGGACGAACTCTAAATCTTGCACTTCTACTTGGGCACGGATTGCTGAGGCAATACCATCGCCAGTTGCGCATCGTGGATTAGTTGACGCTTGATAAAGTCCACCGATACCACCAGTTGCGATAACCGTAGCACCTGCTACCACTACAACATCTTTATTTTCCTTATTAATGAATTTTGCACCAAAACATTCATTGTCATTACACATTAAATCATACATCATATAGTCTTTTAAAAGAGTTATATTGGGACGATTTTTAAGATGATTAATTAATGTTTCCATAATCTTTCGTCCAGTTTGGTCTCCCCCAGCATGTAAAATTCGGCGATTTCGGTGCCCACCTTCTTTGGTAAAAGCAAGTTTTCCTTCATTATTTAAATCAAATGGAACCCCTAACTCAATTAAACGTTCCAAGTTTTCTTTGGCTTCCTTGACTAGAACCTTTACTGCTTGAATATCATTTAAACCTGCTCCAGCAATCAGAGTATCCTCAACATGCCCAGCAAGTACTTCTTCATCCACACAAATTTCCCCAGCAATCCCCCCTTGAGCAAGCCTCGAGTTGGAATCACTTTCTTTAGTAACGATTATAATTTTTTTGGATTCATTAATATTTAAGGCGGTGTAAATCCCTGCTAGACCACCTCCAATAATTAAAACATCACAAAAATAATTGTTCATACCTAACTCAATTCTAGCATCTTATCCAATGCTTTAATAGCTTTCTTTTGAACATCTTCATCAACAAAGACTTCATTGGTATCATTTAAGAGGCAGTTATATAATTCAGTTAAAGTTGTTTCTTTCATACTATAACAAGTTAAATGTTCCGAAACGAGATAGAAGTTACGATCTGGATATTGCTTTTGGAGTTCATAAAGTATTCCACGTTCGGTTCCAATGATGAAATCTTGGCTTTGAACCCGACCAACAAAATCGATCATTTGTTTGGTACTACCAATAAAATCTGCTTTTCTCAAAACAGCTATTGGTGATTCGGGGTGAATAATAACCAACGCGGAAGGATGAGCCTTCTTCGCATCTTCTACCATCTTTTCAGTAATCCGATGATGAATGCCACAACAACCAGGCCACAATTCCATATCCATATTTTCTACTGTATTAATATAAGTTCCTAAATTTTGATCCGGCAAATATAAAATTGGTTTTCCCTTATAGTGACTTATTACTTTTCGGGCATTTGAACTTGTCACACAAACATCACATAGAGCTTTTACCCTAGCTGAAGTGTTAACATAACCAATGATTACCGTATCTGGATTAGCCTCTTTATAAGCTTTGAGTGCCTCTTCATCTACCATGTCAGCCATTTCACAACCACCAACAGGGGCAGGAAGAAATACTCGCTTTTCTGGTGCTAAGATTTTGGCTGTTTCCGCCATAAAGCGAACACCACAAAAAACAATTCGTTCTGCGTTTGATTCCTTAGCAATTACACTTAAAGCATACGAATCGCCAACGTGGTCACATACTTCTTGAATTTCATCATTTTGATAATAATGTCCAATAATGAGGGCATTTTTTTCTTTTTTTAGTCGTAAAATTTCGTTTTTATAATCTATTTTTGTCATACAATCACCTAACGTTAAATATTATACCATTTTTAGTTATTTTTAGGCTAAAAATGATAGAAAAAATATCACTATTATCTTTTGTGAAAATTTTAAATAAAAAAAATACTTTTCAAGTTTGGACACTTAAAAGTAATCTCACGATATCTAGGCAAGTAAATTCTCCTTTGCTTTCTTATCGATAAATTATTAACTTTACTCATCCACAAATACTTTTATCACGTTGCTTTTAAATTCTATCAATTCGCCATTCACATAAAAAGAAACAAGGGCCACTACCTCAAGATTTTTTGTATCTTTAATTTCATAATTTTCTTCATTGATAATTGTCGATTGTCTTTCAAAGGTAAACCTTTTTACCGGTCCACTTTTGATGTTCGTAACAAACCCATGTACGCTATTTTCTACGCCAAAAGTAAAAGAAGCAATCTTGATAGATTACTTCAATAATTGATACATCTGATTGTTTTCTGATATCAATCCATAAATGATCAAAGCAACCACTATAATGATAATAAAGATAGCAATGGTCAGGAGAACCTTTGGTATTGATATTGGGTATTTTCCAGTTATCTTTCCGTTTTCTCCATTAACCATAAATCCATATTCTTTATTATTGTATTTATAGGTACATAACCAAAGTGGTACTAAAACATATTTATAGGTAATGTTTTCATAATGAGTTTTTATATGGAGATAAGATACCACATCAGGTCGGTATTTTCTAATAATACTACTTCTAATGTCTTCTTCAATTCGTTTTTTTGCGGTGTCCCATCCACTTCTAACGTTGATCGTGTAGTGTTCAGCACTAAATCCCGCCAGATAACGTTTGTCATATTCTTTTGAAACATTAGTATTAAATGGTGAAATTTTATCAAGTCGTTTTTGTTCTAGCCGAGTACTACCACTAATCAAGATATCATCATATGTCCTACTGATAGTCCCATTAACATAATAGTAACGAGTTCTCGTAACAGTTCTTCGATTTTTACCACTACCGACCGTTGTTACATAATGTTCACCAAAGCGTCCTTTGTAACTAGATATTGTATTGGCATCATAAGTCCAAGTCGGCAAATAGATTCCATTAAAAATCGGATTTGGCAACTCATTTTTCACTGTTTTAGGAACGTAGGTTTTGCGTTTTATCCAACTAGTGTATTTGTTTAAAGCCTCATCTCTACTCACTTTAAAAGGTACAACTGAGGTTGGTTTCATCCCTGCTCGTTCATCAGAACTCCCTACACTAGGTGAACCACAAAATGGACAAACCCGAGCTATATCATTGATATCCACAACCGTATTAGCACCACAGTTGTCACAATGAACCACCTTTGTTTCCGCTTCCCAACTGTTATCATCATCACTTGCTGTGAATAAATCTAGTTCATTGACATTAGTTTGCCCATCAATCGCAATCTGACTGCCACAATAATCACATGATAAAGTTTCATGATCCGGGTCATAGAACATATTTGAACCACATCCCGGACATTTAAATATTTCGTTATCAGTTTTAACTTCTAGATTTTCATTTTGTTCTTTGTTCATTATTCACTAACTTTCTCTCCACACTCAGGACAGAAATTATGGTTTGGCTTTAATTTTGTACCACATTTAGTACAGAACTTGTTTTCTGGCATCTTTTGGCCACACTCTGGGCAAAACTTAGAATTAGCATTTATCTTAGCTTTACAGTTAGGACAATCAACTTTTTCTGCCACTTCTTTTTTTGCTTCTTTAACAGTTTCAGCATCTTTTGCGGCTCTCATAGATTCAGTAAACATTTGTCCTAATCCAAGCCCTGCTCCTAAACCAATACCTGCGCCCGCGGCACCGCCACCTTCATTACGGGCAGCTTCTCGAAGAGCCTCAGCACTTTGGTATTGCATATAAGTTCCCATCTTATCACCAAGAACTCCCATAGAGGTTCTTTTATCGATTGTTTGTTCTACTTCTTGTGGTAAAGAGATATTTTCGATGACCATTTGAATAACTTCAATACCGAAATTTTCAAAATCATCTTTTAATGTTTTCTTTAAAACATCACTTAATTCTTTATAGTTTGCTGCTAAGTCTAAAGCTGGAATCCCTGCTTCACCTAAAGCATCAGAGAAACCACTAACGATTAAACTGCGGAAATGTTCTTCTAAACTTTCTGTATGATAATCTTGGTTAGTACCAAAGATTTCTTTCATCATTCGAACTGGGTCACTAACTCTAAAGGTATATTTACCGAAACCACGGACGCGAATCATACCGAATTCCGGATCACGCATCATAGCTGGATTACTTGTTCCCCATTTTTGATTGATGAATTGTTTAGTATTTACAAAGTAAACTTCTGCTTTGAATGGAGAATCAAAGCCATAAGCCCAAGCCCCTAAATTAGTGAGGATTGGTAAATTATTTGTATCAAGTTTATAACTTCCTGGTCCAAAGACATCAGCAATTTGTCCTTCTTTAACAAAAACTGCTGCTTGAGATTCGCGGACGATTAAACGGCATCCTTTCATGATTTCAGTGCGATCAGTCATCGGATAACGATATACGATCACATTCTGAGTAGGATCTTTCCATTCTATAACCTTCAATAATTGTCTTTTTAATTTTCTAATTAAACCCATCTTTATACCTCCATTTAACTTAAAATCATTATACATCATTTCCATTTTTTTATCAATAATTTTCATTCATTTTTATTGCTTTTAAATTTTTTTTTGGTATAATATTAATAACGCTCCCATAGTTTAATGGTAAAACGCAGCAATGGTAATGCTGAATTCCAAGTTCGATTCTCGGTGGGAGCACCATTCTTTTATCGTCTTAAATGAATTCCTAAAGTAATAGGAATTTTTTTTATTTTATACACAATTGTTAATTTTAATAAAAAATGTTATAATTAAATTAATATTGGAGGAGTAATTATGAAACCACTAGCCTATTTAATGCGACCTAACACCTATCAAGATATTGTCGGTCAAGAGCATTTAGTTGGTGAAAATGGCATTATTAAACGGATGTTAGAAAGCAATAGTCTTTTATCATTTATCTTATATGGTAGTCCAGGTGTTGGAAAAACAACCATTGCTGAAGCGACATGTAAAATGAGTGGTGCTAAATGGTTTCGTTTTAATGCCTCGACTGATACCAAAGAAAGCTTAAAACAAATAATAAATGAAGCTCGTTTTTATAAAGAAACCATTGTCATTATTGATGAGATTCATCGAATGAAGAAGGATATTCAAGATTACCTCTTACCGTTTGTGGAAAGTGGTGAAATAAAAATGATTGGATTAACAACCGTTAATCCTTATCATTCAGTAAATCAAGCAATCAGGTCTCGTTGCCATGTCTTTAAATTAAATGACTTAGGGAAAAATGAACTAAAGATAATAATTAAACGAGCCCTTGACTTTATGGAATCTAACTTAGAAATCGATGAAGCGGCTCAAAATTACCTAATTGGGATTGCAAATGGTGATGTTAGGACTCTCTTAAATAATGTCGAGACCTTGGTAAAAACAGCACCCAAAAATAAAGTAACTTATGAAGACGCCAAAAAGACCTTAATGGCATCCAACGTTCGTATTGATGCTAGTGATGATGATTACTACGATACGCTAAGTGGTCTTCAAAAGTCGATACGCGGTAGTGATGTTGATGCTAGCCTTCACTATCTGGCCAAACTATTGATTGCTGATGATATGGTCAGTTTAACTAGAAGACTCCTCGCCATTGCTTATGAAGACATCGGGCTAGCAAATCCAACCATCGGTCCAAGAGTTGAAGCAGCCATCAATGCAGCACGAGAATTAGGATATCCCGAAGCCCGTTTACCTCTTTCCGTCATTGTGATTGAAATGGCTTTATCACCTAAATCCAATTCCGCCATGCTTGCAATTGATAAAGCAATTCAAGACCTAGAAAATAAAAATACCGGGAATCTCCCTTTACATTTAAAAAACATCTATTCTTTCGACCCAAAACAAGAATCCTATAAATATCCTCATGACTATCCAAATGCTTGGGTCAATCAACAATACCTGCCTGATCCAATTAGTAACGCAAAATACTATAAGCCAAAAGCAACTTCCAAAATTGAAAAGTCACTTAAAGAGCGCTTAGAACAAATTGAAAAATGGAAACAAGAGACTAAGTAACTAAAGAACCCGCAAGAAGGGTTCTTTTTATATTTCCTTTAAAATATTCTTTATTTCATTAATATCAATTTTCGTAGTAGCGATTCTAGCTATTTCTATTTTTCTTTTATAAATGGCATCATTTTCTTTTTCCAAGTTAGCAGCACTATCACTTCCTAAGATTTCAGTTGCGAGTTTAAACTCATTCCATAAAATAACTTTATCATCAAAAAGACTATTGAGCCGGGTTGAAAGTTTAATATCTTCCATAACCGCTACAATCATCATTATTCCACACTTTTTTCCCGTATGTAATAAATAAATTATCTCTTCAATAGTTTGTGACTCATTAATAATATTTTCTAAACCTACCAATAAAATAACATGATATTCTAATGGTTCTGTTATTTGTGGGAGGCGGTTATATTCTTCGATGTTATTAACCCCCATACTACTTAACTTTTCTAAGATTTCTTCTGTCTCATTTTTTAATGTCAATATTACTTCGGAAATTTCGGTATGGTATTCATCCACTTCCTTTAAATCCACTAAAAGTTTTTTGAGATCGATAATCGTCAAATTGAAACTTTCCGGTAAATTTTTGAAAAATAAAGATAATGTTATTGCTTTAAGGTAATTAATTATATTACTATCCTTATCTCCAATAATTAATAATGAGGAATTAGCTAATAAATTACTCTCCACAATTTCCTTTTTGTAGTTAAAACCTAAGGGTAATAAATAATTATTGAATAGATTTGTTTGGCCAAGCAGAGATTTTTTTAAGTATATTTTTTGGGGATAGGTATTATTTAATTCAATAGTAACTTGACCACTAATACTATCTATCTTTAATGAAAATTGCTTTTCTAAAACTTCTTTTAATTTATTTGAGAGAATATTATGATCAATAAACATTTTGGTATCAATAATAAAAGTTGTTATGTGATAACTTATAATAAATCTAACCTCTCGATAAAAGATGCCCATATTGTTTAAGATGGCACAAATGGTTCGCTTGATATTGCTGGCGTTGTTTTCTTCAAAATTGGCTTCTTTGTTTTCTTTAACATCATTTAATAGTTTAAGGGGTAAACGAATGCGGTTTCTTTTTGATTTCTTTTTATTTTTTAATTTTGGATCTTGTGTAATGCCATACTTTAAAGTGCTTATTAAATTTTTTGACTTTTGAAATCCACCTTTAGCGATATTAAATAAATCAATTGAAAACTCTTTTAATGTCTTTTTTAACATGAAAGCAATACCAACCACAAGTAAGAAACATGCAATGATAACGGCTCCCACGGCCCCAAACAATAGATAAAACAAATAAAAAAATGAGCCTCCAATAATCCCCCCACCTAAGACCGCTTGGTCATTATAATATTTCAAATAGTGTCCATACATACTAATCGTCATTTGAATATGGTTTCCACCGATATTACTAACATAATTATGCATTGGAAAATGAGAAATCGTAAGAAGACCTATCAAAAAAATGACAATTCCCATAAAACGCATTGTCTTTACTTCCATTGGTTGATGAAATAGTAAACTTCTAAAACCATAAACCAAGAGTAAAAATAGTGTTACAAAATACCAATCACCAAATAGTAGTTTAAAGAAAATCATTAACCACTTGCCGCTATTCCCTAAACGTGCTAAGGTTATGATTGAAATTAAAATAGTTATGATTCCGACTATTTCATAGTAAAAGGTTAATTCCTTCTTATCACCATCTTCTTTACGTTTTTTTTCTTTCCCCATAATTTCACCCCGTATACTAATATTAAACAATACTAGTGTTGAAAATTAGCATATTGGGCGAAACATCAAGAGAAAATAAAAGAGGCAGTTATTACTACCTCCCGTTTACTATCTCTTAGTTTTTTCTCTGTGGACTGTCTGTTTGCGACAACGTGGACAATACTTCTTTAACTCTAAACGATCTGGATTGTTACGTTTATTTTTAGGAGTTAAATAATTTTCCTCTTCACAAACAGTACATCTTAATAATACATTGATACGCATTCTAGTTCCTCCTAAATCATAGTCGTATTATACTATAAATCTTGTTAAATTGCAAGGATTATCAAAATACTTTTTTATACTATTTTTAAATTTTTCAATATTATAGCGAAATTCTAGACAGTCATTAGCCTCTTTCGTTGTATTATCATCAAAAAAACGGCAGTTAGGGGTATATAAATACAATTTTTTAAGATTGTTTTTAATCACCAAAGATGATTCAGGTTTTTCACAATATACAACGAAGGGAATTCCTAAGCGTTCTAGATACAAATCAACGTAATCACTTTGTTGATTTTGATTACTAATTAACACTCCTAAAAGACATTTTTCTGAATGGTAGAGACTACGAAAACTATCATAAAAGATATAACTAAGCCACCGAGAAGGATGAATGAAAAACTCACCAATTTTATAACTATAAAGATGAATAATCAAAAATTCCTTTTTGGATATTACCTTTTTAACCACTTTTGCTTCAAGCATCTCACGAACAAAACAAAATATGTATTGTTGTTTATCCAATGAAAAGTAATTAAGATTAATAATCATTGTTGTATCTTTTATATAAGTAATTTCGCTTGAATTAAATACTTTTTTCATTAAGAAGTGAAATTTAAATGGATACTTTTGACACCAATCAATAATAAATTTTATAAAGGCTTTTTCAATATAATCATATTGGTAAAATGATAGGGTTAAGTCATCTTTGATTAAATAGTTCATTAACTCTTCACCAATAGATTATATGCCTGTCTTTTATATTCTAGACTTGAGTATCAATCAAGACTGGAATAATGATTGGTCGTTTGTGTACGGCCTTGTAGATTATTTTTGATATTTCATCAGTTAAACTCTTTTTAAATCCGTTCCAATCAATTGCCCGTTTTTTCAAATAATTAGTAGCAATCTTATTAAAGGTAGTAACTATTTTATTGTGCAACTCTTCTTTATCATCAGAATACACAAAACCTTTAGTAACTATTTCAGGTCCAGTTAATATTTCTTGATTGCGGGCACTAATATTAGAAATAACTAAGATTGCTCCTTCTTGAGCCAATACTTCGCGGTCTCTTAAAACTACTTCATTGATATCCCCAATGATGGATCCATCAACTAACACATCACCGACTTCAACATTGGAATATCCCGTAACAGCTCCATTTTCAATATTAACAACTTGACCATTTTCAATGATAATAATATGATTATCATCATATCCATAGTCTTTGGCCACTTTAGCTTGTTCAATCAAGTGACGATATTCGCCCTTGATTGGTAAAACATATTTTGGTTTTAAGAGAGAGTACAATAATTTTAAATCCTCATTGTTAGCATGTGAACTTCTTAAAATATCTTTACCAATCTTTTCGATGCTAATATCTTCACGATTTAACATATCGATAGTTCTTTGAGCTATCTTTTCTGTACCTGGAACTGGTGTTGTCATCATTAAAATACTGTCATTAGAATTCAAATGAATCAGACGGTCTTGTTTTCTAATCATTCTTTGAAGTACATAAAATGGTTCATGACGAACTCCTGTAACAATAACCACCATGTCATCAAATTCATTGGTATTTTTCTCATCAATAAACTTTAAATTAATAAAGTTTTCACTTGGTACTTTTAAGTACCCTGAGCTCATCGCAATATCAATAATGCGTTGTGCTTTCCGACCAATTATTGCAATTTTTCGGTTAGCGTCAACAGCTAGATTGATTATCTTTTGAATTCGATCTAGGTCAGTTGAAAAAGCAGTAACTATAACTCGTCCATTAGCATTATTCAAAGCATTGGTAACAGTATAGTTAAACATGTAATCAGTCGTACTACGGTTTACAATTCCGGCACCAATACTTTCAGCCATCAACAATAGTACATTTTGCTTTCCTAAATCGGTAATCTTTTCAAATGAAGTTTTATAACGAGTTGGTGCATTTTGATTAAAGTTAAAGTCAGTACAATAGACAATGACACCATCAGGTGTATGTAATGCAATAGCAATAGATTCTGGAATACTGTGAGTAGTATTATAAAAAGAAACTATGACATTATTAAACTTTAATGTTTTATTTTCATTAATTCGATACAACCGATAATCTTCATAATTCATATTGTTTTCGGTTAAAAAATCTTCAATTAATGAAATGGTAAAATGAGTACCATAGACTCGTATATTTATATTTGATAATAAATATGATATTGCTCCAATATGGTCTTCATGACCATGTGAGATAAATAGTCCTTCAATTCGATCTTTGTTTTCAATTAAGTAGTTAATATCAGGAACAACCGCATCGACTCCATAGAGGTCAACTGATGGGTATTTAAGGCCTGCATCTATTACAAAAATACGATCGTCAACTTCAACAACAACCATATTTTTTCCGTTTTCGCCGAGGCCTCCCAAGGCAAATACATTAATCTTACTCATACGATTATACCTTCTTTCATAAGAAAATAAAAGAGGCTCCCCACTCCTCTTCTTTTTTATACTGCACTTGATTATAGCATAAAATGGTACCATTTACAATCAATATACATCATAAGGCGGGTCAGTATTCCTTTAATACACCTTTAATTTTTCTTCTTGTTTTTAGAAAAAGGACGCATTGTATAAGGAAATCGGATAACTTGACGAACCAATTTTCCCAATTTGAAAGGAACAAGAGGATAAAGGTATGGCCTTGTAAAACTTTTTAATGAAGCAAGATAAATAAATAACAAAATTAAACCACCTATTAGTCCCCAAATATCAAAAAATAAAATCCCAATCAAAAGCAACAACTTTGAAATTTTATTGGCTAAACTTAATTCATAGCTTGGAGTAATATAAGAACCAATAGCTGAGATGGAACCTAACAAGACAATAATTTCAGTAAATAATCCTACTGTAATTGCTATCTCACCAATGATAACTCCAGCAACTAGACCCATAGCTGTGGAAAGTGAGTTAGGTGTATGAATCGAAGCCATTCGTAAAAATTCAATTCCTACTTCGGCTAGTATTATCTGAAAAAACACTTCAGTTCGAGTGTCATCTCCTATTTCAAACAAACCTCTAAAGAAAGCAGGAATGATATCCCGACTAGACAAGAGGGCAAACCATAAAGGTATTAATAAAAAGGAAGCAAAAATTCCAATAAAACGTAAAATCCTTAAGTAAGTTCCAGCTAATGGCGTTTGTCGATATTCTTCAGCATGTTGCATATGATCAAAGATAGATACCGGTCCTAAGATAACACTAGGTGATGTATCTACAATAATCGCAAACATTCCCTGATACAGATGGACTGATAATGTATCGGGTCTTTCAGTGTAGCGAACAAGCGGATAAGGCGAAAAATTTGATTCCAGTAGCAATTCTTCTAAGGCTTTATCACTCATTGTAATTTCATCAGTATCAATTTGTTTAAGGCGCAACTTTACATAATCAATAATTTTTTGGTCAACATAACCATCGATATAAGTCAAACAAAGATCAGTTTTACTGACTTTACCTACTTGATGATACTCCATTCTGAGTTTTCCGGTTCGAATACGGCGTCTAACCAAGGCAATATTTATCGCAAAGTTTTCGGTAAAACCATCGCGACTGCCACGGACTACCTTTTCACTATCCGGTTCAGCAATACTTCTTCCGGGATATTTTCTAATATCAAGAGTGATAGCTTCATCAGAATTCTCAACGATAATTGCTACTAAACCATTTAATACACTATTAACTACCGAATCAATTTCCTTAGTTACCCCTACCGCATGATATGAAATATTTGCAAGTAATGAATTGAAAAAGGTATTTTGATTATTAGATGTATTTATCTCAAATTTTAATAATCCATCAATAACTTCTGTTAATAAAGCTCCATCAATCATAAAGGTGAGAAAATATAAGCGAATTCGATGTCCTTGAATTAAGAAGTCGCGGGTATCAATATCAAAGGAGTAATCAATTCCCAATAAGTCATTAATCTGATCAGCATTTTGTTGATAATCTAATGATAAATTGGTCACAACATCACTTTTATCCTTTAGGCTTAAAGATCAATGCCGCAAAAAAAGCAAAGACAATGGCAGCAGTAATACCAGTTGCTGTGAGGGTAAAGATACCAGAAGCCAGTCCTAATATACCTTGACTGAGAGCCCCTTCTACCGCTGCTTGAGTAAGGGAATGACCAAAACTTGATATCGGTACTAAAGCACCCGCTCCACCAATTTCAACTAAATAATCATAGATGTTAAAGAATTCTAAAAAAGCCCCTATCACTACAAATAATACCGTTATGTGAATGGGAAGTAATTTAAAATAATCTAACAATAATTGTCCTATTAAACAAATCGTACCACCAATTAAAAACGCATATAAAAACGTACTGATTGGCATTTAATCAATCCTTTCTAGTGATATTGCATGTGCAATTCCCGGAATAGTTTCTTTTTGAGCAGTGACGATTGGATTAAGGAGTGCTCCTGTAGCCACAATTAGGGCTTTTTTTATTGCGCCAGTAAGTAATTGGTGATAAATATAACTATAACTAACGATTCCACAACAGCCACATCCACTTCCCCCAGCAAACACTGGTTGAGTATTAATATCAAAAATCATCAAACCACAATCATTGTAATTGGCACTGACATTATAATTATGAAGTTCTAAAATCTCTCTTAACACTTTTGAACCATATTTAGATAAATCGCCAGTTACTATCAAATCATATTCACTTGGTCCAATGTTAAAGTCCTCGAAGTGATCTATAATAGTTTGGGCGGCTGATGGAGCCATTGATCGCCCTAAATCGGAAGCATTTTTAATTTTAGGATCATAAACCCGTCCAATTGTTGCTCTCTTAACTTGAATAGGGCTTCTAATATTAGTCAAAAGCCCAGCAGCAGCTCCAGTAACCGTATATGTCGTCTCTGGTGGTTTCTGACCGCCATATTCAGTTGGATTTCGAAATTGACGTTCGCTAGTAGCGTTATGAGAACTCGTAGTACATATGATTTTACTTCCAAACCCACCATCAATGAAAGCAGAACCAATAAGTAGCCCTTCTACACTGGTTGAACAAGCACCGTAGATTCCCAAATAAGGAGCACCAAGATCACGCATTACGTAGTTACTGATAACAACTTGATTAATTAAATCACCAGCTAAAATACAATCAATATCCTTGATATCTAAATTAGCTTTATCTAGTAAAAGATCAATTGCGTCTGCCATTAAGCGCATTTCGGCCTTTTCCCAACTATCTTCACCACAATATAAATCTTGATAGCTCTTATCAAAATATCCGCCTAAAGGTCCTTGTTTCTCCAAAGCACCCGTTACAGTAGTCGTTTCTGCCAGAAAAGCGTTCTCAAATTCTAAGCTATATTTTCCTACTTTACCCATGATTATATCCCAATCCTAAATACATATTTGATAAAACCAAAGACAATTGCTGACACTACACCAGCAGTTATTACCGCCCCTGCCAATTTAAAAAGATTCGTCATAATACCTAAAACAAGACCCTCACTCTTACTTTCAATTGCTGCCGAAGCCATTGAATTAGCGAATCCGCTAATTGGCACCAGTGTTCCCACTCCAGCGTATTGCCCGATTTTATCATAAATACCTAATCCGGTTAACACAACCGAAATAAAAACAATTGTAACTGACATTAAACTAATGGCTTGGGCTCGATCTAATTTAATCTCATATTGATATAGCCAAAGGAGAAATTGACCAAAAACACAAATTAGACCACCGACAAAAAAGGCTCTAATACAATTTTTAAGGATTGGTCTTTTTACTTCATTTTGCTTTAAAACGTCTTGAACTATACTTTTTTTCATATTATCACCTATGATATTTTGTCGCTTTTAGTGTTAAATTATGCAAAAAAGGCTAATCAACCGATTAACCTTTCCTTAATTTATTCATAATTTTTTTCAGTTTTCGAGAAATTGTTGTTTGCGATAATTTCAATCGCTTGGCTATTTCACTTTGACTTAAATTCTCATAAAATCTCAATTTAATTAACCGCTCTTCATTAGGAGTAAGGATACTAAAGTCAATGGAATTTTTATTAAAAAAGGGAATGGTAATTCCCAGATTCTCTATTTTATCAAGTGAGATCACACCAGAAACATGACCACAGGCAATGGCCACATTTTCCACAGTTGTATTGTATTTGGTTGCCATTTCTTGATAACTCAAGCAATCATTTTCAAAAGCAATTGATTTTATTAGTGGTTGAAAATAAGTGCTTATCCTGATAATCCGATCTTGTCGCAACTCTTTTTTAATATTCCCAACAATAAAAGGCATTGCATATGTGCTAAAGGCAAAACCTTTAGAATTATCAAAACGTTGTGCCGCTTTAAATAAACCCATTAATCCAGCTTGGATTAAGTCATCACGATCAAAACTACTGACCTTTAGTTTATTGACAACCTTATATACTAATCCGATATTAGTTCTTACAACTTCCTCACTATTTATAGGTGAGATCGGAGTCCTCATATCTTTTAACCATATGGACTTTGGTTCCTTCATTAACGGTTGATTCGATTTCAAAATCGTCACTAAAGACTTCCATAATAGTGAACCCTAAACCCGCTCGCTCTTCTTCTGGGAGCGTAGAGAATAGTGGTTCTTTGGCTTTTTCTAAATCTGGTATGCCCACCCCATAGTCAATTACATCAATTCTGATTTCCTTGTCATCATAGGAAAGATGCATTTCTACATCTTTAGTACGAACATTTTTATATCCATGGATAATAGCATTAGTAACAGCTTCAGAAACTAAGGTTTTAACCTCACTTATAACATTTAAATTTAAGTTAAGATTCATTAAAAAACTAACTGCTACTGCTCTCGCAAACGTGACATTTTCATGTCTTGATTTAAATCTAACCATCATTTCATTTGTAACTTCACTCATTAGGCGACCTCCAAAAATTCTTGCGCTTCATCTTCATCTCGAGCAATTAAGCATATTTTTCTTAAACCCGATAGATTAACTAAACGCATAATCAAATCATTAATGGAACATAAGACGATTTTTCCCGACCTTTTTTTCAATTGCGAGAACCGCCCAATAATATAACCGATGCCGCTACTATCCATAAAGGATAACTTCTCAAAGTTGAGAATCAAATGTTTGATATAATACTTTTCAAGGATCTCACATGTTCTAATCTTCAAAGACTCACATGTCATATGATCCAATTCACCATTAAATCGAATAAAAAGGATATTTCTTTTAATCCCCATTTGTATACTTAGCCCCATTCCTTATCACCGATTATATTTTAGCACACCACAATGCGAAAGAAAATGGAGATTATAAAAAAATTACAATAATTTTTTTCTAATTGATAAATTCAAATCAAATTTGGTTAAATCCTATCAATCCTTGTCAAACACCATCAATTTATGTATTTAAAAATATTTCTTGGAAAATGAGAAACAACAAATCTAAAAAACTAGTTTTTTGAATTGGTTTCTCCAAATTAAGCTCAATTTTTGCATATAGTTCATTATCATAATAAACATCTAATGTTCCAATATTTCGGTTATAAAAATTTTTTATTCTATCATAATCAATCTTAGTTTCATACCGAAATTCTTTTAAATTTTCTCCCTTAGGAATGACGACATTGATATCACAACTAGTTACAATATCTTGATGGTAAGGGGTTATGGTGATATCAGTTATTGAATCGACTACGGTCCCTTTGGGAATTAATACTTTGGTTTCGAAATTACTGAAAGCATAATTTAACATCGCCATCGTCTCATTAGAACGAATACTAGTTGTTGGTTCCCCCATGATAACACTAATAACTCTCATTCCGTTTTTCTTCATGGTTGCGGTTAAACAATAACCCGCTTCTTCAGTCCATCCTGTTTTTAAGCCATCAACTCCGGGAACAAAACGAACTAGTTTATTGGTATTGACTAACCAAAATCTCTTTTCCGGAGTATCTTCTCGGACATAATCTTCATATATCTTAGTTATTTCTAAAATATTTTCATGTTTTAAAATTAACTCGCGAGCCATAATAGCCATATCGCGACTACTGGAATAATGATTATGGGCCGGAAGTCCCGTACAATTAACAAAGTTGGTGTTTTTTAAACCTAACCTTGATGCTTCTTTATTCATCATCGCAACAAAGTTTTCTTCACTACCGCTAATTCGTTCAGCTAGGGCGACTGATGCATCATTGGCCGAGGCAATAGCAATTGATTTTATTAAATCTTTCACCTTCATCTGCTCATTAACCGATAAAAAAATGCGCGTTCCAATTTGCTTTGATGCATATTCAGAAGTCGTAACCATCTCCTCTAGATCAATTCTTTTACTCTCAACTGCATCCAAGATCAACTTTAAAGTCATAATTTTAGTCATACTGGCCGGTGGTCTTCTAAGATCAGGTTCTTTACTATAAAGAATCGTACCGGTGCTTGCTTCCATTAAGATTGCGCTTTTCCCAACCTTGACTAACCCAATATCATTTTGAGCATGTACTTTCCCGGTAGTACCCAAAACAATTGTTAATATCATTAACATTATCATTAATGTTTTTTTCATAAATAGTCACCTCGCTTAATCATATTCATTTATGGTCAATTTATGAAAAATAGCAATGAAAAAGCCACTAAACATCAGTATTTAGTGGCTAATTCAAAAATCTATATTAAGAAGGATGCTAATGAAAAATAGATCAATAAAGCAGAAATATCGTTAATGGTAGTGATAAATGGCCCACTGGCGGCGGCTGCATCAATTTTAAACGCAACCATAATTAGAGGGATTAAAACACCATTAACTGTTGATACAATCATTATTATAATGACAGAAAGGCTAACAATTCCAGCAATCGGAAGATTGCTTGCATCAATGTGTCCTTGACTAATTAGTAAAATGATAATCGATAATAAGAACATTATTACTCCTACAATCAATCCATTTACAATACCTACTATCAACTCTTTTAGGAATGTGCTTAGTTTATCTCTTCGATCTTTTAATTGTCTGGTTTCAATTAAACGTACTGTAATAGCTAAACTTTGCGTTCCAGCATTTCCCGCCATCCCTAATAGTAACGGTAGAAAGATAGCCAAGATCGGTAAGATGGCAAGGACACCTTCATATTTACCAGTAATAGCTGGTAAAAATAAATTTATTACCAATAAGATTAATAACCAAGGAATACGTTTTAAAAAGGTCGACCAAACTGTGTCCTTTTCATGACTCAATTCACTAGTTAATACCCCAGCAAACTTAGCATAGTCTTCGGTTGCTGCTTCAGTGATAACGTCCATAACATCATCAACGGTAATTATTCCTAGCATAGTATTATTTTCATCAACAACTGGTAAAGCGGTAAAGTCATATTGACGGAAAACCTCAGCTGCATCTTCCTTGTTTGAATCAACACTGATTCGTTTAGGAGCATCAGTCATTACATCACTAATCAAATCATCTGCACGAGCAAGGATTAAATCTTTAAGTGATATGGTTCCAACTAATTGATTATTATCAAGTGCATAAATATAGTTAATGAACTCAAAGTTCTTAGCATTTTTCATAACATACTTAGTAGCATCTTTAGCACGGTCTTTTGCACTAACCTCTAAGAAACTAGGATTCATAATTGATCCAACCGAATCTTTCGGATAGTTTAAGTGTTTAGTTATTGAGATTCTTTTTTCTTTATCAATTAGTGGTAAATAAACAGTTTTATTATCTAACTCATTTAAGATGGCGGAAGCATCGTCTACTTCCATTTCTTCTAATACCTGGACTGCATAGTTATTAGGCATCATAGAAAAGATGCGTTCTAGGTCCTCACCTTCAAGGTGTGCAATAATATTTGCCATTTCAATTGGAGCAAGAAGTTCCATTAAAAAGACAAATTTTAGTTGATTCAAAGATGTTATTGCTTCAGCTATCTCAAATGGGTGATATCTCAGCAACTCCTCTTTGATTGCTGGGTCATATGATGAAATTAATTCTAAAATGTTTTCTAAATAATTTTCATGAATTGCGTTCATCGTATCACCCCTTTAACAACAATGTTGCTAGCGTAAAGTAGATCGTTACACTAAAAATGTCATTTATAGTTGTAATTAACGGTCCACTTGCGGTAGCAGGGTCAATTTTAAAACGCGAAATTATTAAAGGAATTAATGCACCAGCTAAATTAGAAATATTTAAAGTAATCCCTAATGAAAGGCTAATGACAAATGAAGTCTTAAGAATTTCAGGGTTAAAATCACCTTTCATTAAACCAGAGAATACTAACACTAGCCCAAAGCACAAAATACTCAATACAATAGAATTTAATAATCCAACACCTAACTCCCGAAAAACATGGGATCTACGATCAGGTGCTTCATTTAACTGTTCTGAAGAAATCATACTAATAGCGGTGGCTAAACTTTGAGTACCAACATTACCCGCCATATCAGATATTACTGGGAGAAACATTACCAAAAGTGGTACAACAGAAATAGTTGCTTCAAATCCTGACATGATTGAAGAAGTAATCAAACCAATTAATAGTAGGATAAAAAGCCATGGAAGTCTACTTCTAATCGTCTTCCCTAATCGTTCATTTTCTAAGGAAATTTCACCATCACTAACTGCACCAAAGAAGGCAAAGTCTTCGTTGGTTGTTTCATCAATAATATCGATAATATCGTCATGGGTTACAATCCCAACCATTTCCCCGTCATCTTCGATTACGGGGATGGCAGTGAAGTCATAGTCAGACATCAACTTTATTGCCTGTTCTTTTGAATCATTAACATTCAAGGTTACTAGTTTAGTGTTCATTACCTCTTTTACTAGTTGACGACGTTCACTTGTGATTAATTCTTTTAATGATAATACTCCAACTAATTTTTCATCCTCAATAACATACAAGTAATTAATAAAATCAACAGTAACTGCATCCTGAACCAAAACCTTTGATGCTTCTTTAATCATTTGGTCCGGACTAATCTTTAAAAAAGATGGTAACATAATTGAACCAACAGCTTCGCTATCGTATTGCAAGATTTCTTTTAAAACATTTGAGATATCTGGGCTAATCAAATTCAAGAATTTTGTTCTTTCGTGAATCTCCATTTCTTGTAAAACACGAGCAGCATCATCAAGAGCCATGTTTTCCAAGATGCGAGTCCCAAAGCGAATCTTTTGCTTTCTTATGTCTTCAAGGACTAATGATTCATCAAAATGTTCCCATATTGGAGCAAGTTCTTTGGCAGATAAAAAACTATAGAACCTTAATCTTACCTCATCATCTAACTCACTTACTGCTTCTGAAATTTCATAAGGGTGGTAAGATAATACCTGTTCTTTGAAATCACTAACAGGCATTCCATTTTCTAATTCATCGATTAGACTCATCAATTTTTCAATGTTAAGTTCCATAATTTCACCTCCAAAAAAATAAAATGTAAAATTTAAAAAATTTTACATTTCCACATTGTGATAGATGTTTTGAACATCCTCTGATTCATTTAATGCATCAATTAAACGTTCAAATTTTACAAGGTCTTCTTCGGATAAAGTCATTGTTGTCTGAGGTTCCATAGTTATTTCACATGTAGAGAATTCTACTACACCCAGTGATTTAAATACCTCTTGGACCTTATTAAAATCGGTTGAATCCGCAGTAACAATTACTTCTTCTCCTTCAACTTCGATATCTTTGGCCTCAACATCATGTTCAATAAGTGCTTCTAATACTTGTTCTTCAGTTATTCCAGTAGCAGAAACCACCGCAATACTTTCAAACATATAAGCAACACTACCTGAAACACCAAGTGAGCCGCCATATTTAGTAAAAGCAGCACGAACAACAGATACAGTACGATTGACATTATCAGTTAAACAATCAACAATAACTGCTGCTCCACTTGGACCATAGCCTTCATATCTAATTTCAGAATAATTTTCTTCGTTACCACCTTTCGCCTTTTCAATGGCGCGTTCAATAATATCACGTGGAACATTATATGTTTTTGCTTTAGCAATTACATCGGCTAACTTCCGATTAATCTCGGGATCTGGTTCTCCCTTGGCAGCAACATAAATTTCTAAGCCGAATTTAGAATAAATTTTACTGCGGTTTTTATCTTTCGCAGCTTTGGCATACTTAATATTATTCCAATGTCTACTCATAATTTATACAACTCCTAATCTTTCTATATTCTACCATAAAACAACAATTTTAACAAGTAGCTTATTAATAATCATAATAGCAAATTTTAGAAATAAAATCCAAATATTATAATTATTTGTAAATCAATTTATTATAAGGTATAATTGTGTGGACAAAATATTTGTAGAATTATCAATAAAAGGAGACTTTAAGGAATGACATTAGATAATTTTATCCAATTTTGGAAAGATCTTGCTAATGAGTATGTTGCTATTGCTCCTATTATATGCGTAACACTTGGATTTTTGGAAGCACTTTTGCCCTTTTTGCCATTGGTTGTTTTGATCGCCTTTAGTATTAGTACGATGTCTATGATTATGGGACCAACAATGGGACTTATTTTTGGTATCCTACTCCCCGCCATTGGTTCTATCATCGGAGTTTTTCTCGTGTTTTTCGTCATCAATAAATTAATTGGGCACCGACTTCGCGATCGGCTCATGAAATATCCCGCAGCAAAACAAGCTATCAATTGGGTCGAAAATCGATCAGATTTATTTTTAATGGCTATGATGAGTAATCCCTATGCCCCAATAGCTATATTTAATTATGGAATTAGTTTAACCAATATTAAATATAGTAGATATTTTAAGATTGTGGTGTTTTCTCGGATTATTATATGTTTTTTATTAGGATTAATTGGCGGTGTCTTTAACGTCCATAATGATCCTAAAGGTGTTATTTGGTTACTACTATCTTTTGCTTTAATCTATATATTATTATTTTTAATGAGAAAAATTTACTTAAAAAGAAAAAGTAATGAAAATCATTAAGTGTTAAAAAAATTAGCTCATTATGAGCTATTTATTTTGGTGCTGTCAAATATTCTAGTGAAAATAGGAGCTGTCAAAAATTATGGTTAATTATACCCAGAAATCTTGACAGCTACATTAAAATCGAGAAAAATACTCAATTTTCACTTACACTTTCACTAGAATTCTTGACATTACTTTTATTTTTTGGAATAATTAACTTTATCTTGTTTGGAACAACGCTAATATCTATTTCTTTCATTTTGTAGTCATCGCCGTCAAGGCAAACACTTATTGGCTTTCTCGCAATAACTTTTATATTTTTAGCTTTTTGATAAAAAACTAAACCTTTTGTTTCGGGATGGTCCACATGTGAGCCATCTTTATAATATTTGATAAATCTAACAAATTGAAAGCGGGATACTTTTTTGACTAAACAAAAATCTAGAAGGCCATCATTGACAATGGCTTTTGGAGCACAGGTATAACTACCTCCATAATTAGTTCCATTAGCCGCTACCATCAACAAGAAAACCCCGTCACTTAATTCTTCGCCATCAACATATACCCGAGCATGGCTTTTCATCTTCCACAACAGATTATGAACAATAGCTAAATTGTAAGCTAATTTAACTCCTATTTTACCTTTTATTCGATTACAGTCATCACTAACATTGGCATCAAAACCAATATTAGCAACATTAAGGGTATAAACATCATTGACTTTTATGACATCAACCAGCATCACTGAACCCTCAATTTGACTCTTAATATCTAGAAATGGGGCATTGGGAAGACTTTTATTAAAGTCATTACAAGACCCCACCGGTACTATCCCAAGATGAGCATACGGACTATCAATAATCCCATTGACCACCTCATTGATGGTACCATCGCCACCACATGCGTAAAAAGTTGCTGGTTGATCAAGAGTTTCACAAACCGCCTTAACATATTGCGTAGCATCTTTTGGTCCTGATGTTATATAAATTTGATAATAATCATCAACCCCAACAAAAGCTCTCTCAATTTCTTCTACCAAATACTTGCTTGAGTCTTTTTTGCCGGCAGTTGGATTTATGATAAAGTAATGTTTCATCTTGTAACCTCATTTCCTTATGGATAGATTTTACCACTTATTAATTTAATTGTCAAACGATTGTTGTTGCTTGTTTTCCTTAATATATATGGAGACATTTATAATATAAAAGTGTAAAAAATTGTCCCTTAACAATTAAATTATTCAAAATCTTTACAAAAAAGACGTTTAAAGTTATAATATTATTAGGAAATAAATACTTATTTAAGTATTTTTTATATTTATAATATAACTGAGGAGGCAAGTCACCGTGGTTCAAATCAAAGAAGTCAAGACTAAAAGTCAACTAAAAACATTCGTCGAGTTTCCTAACAAATTATATAAAAATAATCCTTACTATTCACCAACATTAGATATCGATGAATTAATGAATTTCAATCCTAAAAAGAATGCTGCTTATGAATATTGTGAAACAAAACTCTTTTTAGCGTATGTCGATGGAAGATTAGCCGGAAGAATCTGTGGATTAATCAATCATTCCTATAATAAGAAAAAGAACTTTAAGCAAATTCGCTTTACTCGTTTTGATTTTATTGATGATTTTGAAGTATCAAAAGCATTAATGGATGAAGTAATAAAAATGGCCAAAGAAAATGACTTAGATCAAATCATTGGTCCAATAGGTTTTTGTGATTTAGATAAACAAGGCATGTTAGTTGAAGGATTTGAAGAAAAGAATCTCTTTATTACCACCTATAATCATGCTTACTATGTAACCCATATGGAACAACTGGGCTTTAAGAAAGATGTCGATTGGTTAGAATTCCAAATCAAACCTCCAAAAGAGTCATTTGAACGAATCGATCGCATTAGTTCGGCTGTTCAAAAACGCTATAATTATCATCTAGTTGAATTTAAGAAAAAGAAGGAATTAAAACCATATATTCCGAAAGTATTTGATGTTTTAAACGAAGCCTATAAAGACTTATATGGTGTCGTTTACTTAACACCAAAACAAATTGAAATGTATGTTAATCAATTCATTATGTTAGTTCAACTAGATTATGTCTACATCGTAGAAAACAAAGATAATGAAGTAATTGGAGTAGGATTAATGGTTCCTTCCTTAGCTGATGCTGTTAAGAAGAGTAACGGAAAGCTATTCCCTATTGGGTGGTATCGAATTCTTCGAGCTTTAAAAAAGGTAGATGTCTTAGATATGTATCTAATTGGCGTCCGACCTGAATATCAAGGAACTGGTGTTAATGCTTTAATAATGTCAGAAGCAATTAAGCGGGTAATCAATAATGGAATAACCCTAGCTGAAACTGGCCCTCAATTAGAGGAAAACAATAAGATCCATGACAATTTCAAGATGTTTGATATTAGACAACATCGTCGTCGTCGCTGTTATATTAAAGATATTAAATAGTAAACCAAAGCAATTTGACTTTCAAATTGCTTTTTTTATACCCTTAAATTTAGATAACAATCAATCTCCTAAATTCATAATATATAATAACAGTAATGTTCATATTTATTTCCCGTTTTATTGCTAAATCATGATATCAAGGTATTTGACCATACCTTTTATCTAGTATTTAATACAATAAAGTAGGTTGAATAAACGATTGATAAAGAAAGGTGATTTATGTGTGAAAGTTCTGGACGTCAAAGGAATAAATATGAATTTCTTTACTGAAGACGGCGAACTGGAAGTACTAGATAATATTTCATTTACGGTAAATAAAGGAGAAATAGTGGCGATTGTTGGACCCAGTGGTTCAGGTAAAACCACCATCTTAAATGTTATCGCCAAACTACTGACGCCCGTAAGTGGTGAAGTCGAAATTAACGGTGAAATTGGTTATATGTTTCAACGCGACCATCTCTTAGAATGGCGAACAATTTGGCATAACCTCTTAATTGGTCTTGAGATAAAACATCAAAAAACTCCTCAGCAATGCGAAAAAGTTGAAAATATGTTGCGTAAATATCAATTGTATGATTTTCGTAATCGTTATCCAAAAGAACTATCTGGTGGAATGAGACAACGAATTGCATTAATTAGGACCCTTGCAATTGATCCAGAAGTTCTTCTTTTAGATGAACCTTTTTCATCACTTGATTATCAAACTAGACTTATGGTAAGTGATGATGTCTATAAGATGATTAAGAATGAAAATATTGCTGCTATATTGGTGACTCATGACATATCAGAGGCAATATCAATGGCTGATAAGATTATTGTCCTTACTCAAAGACCTGCTTCAATTAAAAATATCCATAAAATCAAATTAACTATCGAAGGAGAAAAAACACCATTAAAAGCCCGTACGGCTAAAGAGTTTCGTGAATACTTCGATATCATATGGAAGGAGTTGAATGATAATGAAAAAAAACATTATTGAAAACCCCTTCTTACTAAATAAACGCAAGGAAAAAAGATTAATTCGCTTCTGGCAGATAGGTATTTTTATTACCATTTTATTGTTATGGGAACTACTTTCAAAATGGGGAGTAATAAATAAGTTTTTATTTAGCAGTCCGAGTGCTATTTATAAACTACTAACAGTTTATCTAAAGAATGGAGAATTATTTCAGCATATTGGTATTTCATTATTAGAAACGATGCTTGGTCTCATCATTGGAACTTTTTTTGGATTACTTATTGCTGTCATCTTATGGTGGAATAAAACCATTGCTCGAATATGTGATCCATTTTTAGTTGTATTAAATGCCCTTCCTAAAACTGCTTTAGCTCCAATAATGATTATTTGGGCAGGAACTGGTCTTAAAGGTATTACTACCGTAGCAGTCTCGATATCTTTAATCATAACGATTATTTCTGCTTATAACTACTTTAATCAAATTGAAGAAGAAAAAATAAAGATGCTTAGAAGTTTTGGAGCCACTAAATGGCAAATACTCCATAAACTCGTACTTCCAAGCAACTTTCCTAATATCATAAATATCATAAAGATTAATATTGGTATGTCTTGGATTGGAGTAATTGTTGGAGAATTTATTGTATCTCGAAAAGGATTAGGGTTCTTAATAACCTACGGAAGTCAAATCTTCCGATTAGATCTCGTAATGATGGGAGTATTCATCCTGGCAATTATTGCATATTTAATGTCTGAAGCCGTCAATTTAATAGAAAAGAAATTTAAATCAAAAAGGAGTTAGAAAATGAAAAGAATCTTTTTGGTAGCACTAAGTCTACTTTTAGTTATTGGTCTAGTTGGCTGTAATAAAAACAAAAAGATAAAAATTAAGTTGGCTGAAGTTGCCCATTCCGTCTTCTATGCCCCTCAATATGTAGCTATAACTAATGGTTACTTTGAAGAAGAAGGATTAGAAGTAACCTATGTCAATGTTAATGGTGCTGATAAAGTAATGGCTGCTTTGCTATCACGTGATTGTCAAATCGGTCTCATGGGGCCAGAAGCCTCGCTATATGTCTATCTTAATGGCGAAGCAGATTATGCAATTAACTTCTGTCAACTTACTCAACGAGATGGAAGTTTCATTGTCGGTCGGGAACCTATTGAAAACTTCACTCTAGATATGTTAAAAGGCAAAAGCATCTTGGGGGGTCGTGAAGGCGGAATGCCAGAAATGACTCTTGAATATGTACTTAAAAACGCCGGATTAACGATTGCACGTAACAGTAATGATGCGGATGTAAATGTGCGAACTGATGTTGCCTTTGGCTCTATGGCCGGTTCATTCATAGCGAATCAAGGAGATTTCACAACACTTTTTGAGCCAACTGCTACTCAGTTACAACGTGATGGTCTCGGCTATGTATTAGGTGCTGTTGGATCTTATTCCGGAGAAGTTCCTTTTACTGCCTATTCAACCACTAAGAGTTACTTCGAGAAGAACCAAGATGTTTTAGAAAAATTCACTAGAGCTATTTATAAGGCCCAACAATATGTTCTCAATGCCTCTGATGAATTGGTTGCTGAGGCGATGAAGCCGCATTTTGCTGATATTTCTGACGAGGACTTATTAGCAGTTGTTCGAAGTTATCGAGCAATAGAAGCGTGGAGACCTAATCCGTACTTTGGTGAAGAAGGATATAACCGTCTGATGGACATTATGGAACTTGCAGGTTTTCTCGATTCAAGACCACCATACGAAAAACTTGTAAGTAATGTAATTGCAAATAAAATCATAAACGAAAAATAGACCAATAAAAAACCGGAAATGAAAATATCCGGTTTTAATTTTTTATATTCTTTTATATAGATATTGATGCTTTTCTAAAAAATCCATTAATAATTTAAGTTGCTTTTTAGTACCTATGACTTCAATTCTTAAAACAGTACTGTCATTTTTAGATTGCTCTTCTTCTTTTAAAACTTTTTCTGCTTGTTTTTCCTCATAGTAAGATTCAAGACTTTCCGAAAAATCTAAGGTTGATAGGTATTTTTTCTTTAAGGCCATTGCCTTTTCAACATCATCAATTAAATTATCAATAGCTTTCAAATCTTGTTCGGTTTTATTAATAAAATCTTTAAATTCACTTATTATCCTATCAATTGTAAATGTTTTATTTAGATATTCCGGCCTTAGTACTTTTTCAAAAGGTACCTTTTGATAGTTCATATCAATCCATATTTTTTCGATTTCTTTCAATTTTTCTTCGCGAACTTTTAATTCAAAAGATTTAATTTGATTATCAATTGAAGTCACAACTTCTTCAATCATATCTGTTAATTCCTGTATCTGATTTTCGATTACTTCATAAGGCTTTAAAAATTCATTTTTCAATTCATTTCGGCGATTTCTAATTGCCTTAAGTACTTTATTTAGCATTGCTCGGGTTTGTTTTGCTTTGGGAAGATCATTAAATGTTACCACTAATCCTTGATATTTTCCAAGCTCATTGATTATTTCATTTTTTAAGTCTTCATAATTTATTTCTAAATAGCCTAATTGTTTTGCTATAACCTTTAATTCCATTATTTTAATCCTCGATAACACTTTTCACAAATGATCCCAATACCCCCATCTGCGATGAAATCATCAGTATCAATTAACGTTTCTTCTGGAACGATATCGCCACAACATTCACAGATTGCTAGTTTTTCATCTCTCATTATTTCTTCTAAAATTTTGTTTAAGTTGTTTCCAGAAACTTGATAAACGGAATTTTTGGTAGCCTTATAATACTCTAGATTAGTATTAACCTCATTTTTTAACTTCCTGCAAATTTCAATAATCTCCATAATACCTCCAATAAATTAATTCATTATTTATTGAAAACAATTATTTATTGTTTTTACACTATATCATATCGAATTTACATTAAAAAATGACTATTGATTTTTAAAATATCAACAAAAAGAAAAAGGCCTTTCGGCCTTATTTTAATGCAGTTTGACGTACTTTACGGAGATCAAATATTTGTAATATTTTATCGATTGCAACATTTATTAAATAGATAAAGGTATAGGATGTTTGACATAAGATTATTGTGTAGAAATACTCTGTAACATCCAATTTAACTAAATCAATATTACCAAAGTACGGATAATTGACATCTGACGCACACAGAAGATACCAGACAATACAAGCAATAAATATTGTTCCAAACAATACTGATCGCCAAGCATTAAATGGCTTACAAGCAATAAAGAGAACCATTAAACAGGTAAAACAGGTAGTCAAAACTACAATTGTTATCATATGGCTCGGATCCATCCATGCTTGATTTCCTGCCCAGCGATAGGTTATCATCGTATGAATAGCGATTGTCAATGCTCCCGGTAGTGCATTCCGAATAACATTCCATAAGAAGCGACCTGATATTTTATTTTTATTTGGTTGGAGCGCTAAAAAGAAGGTTGGAATACCTATCGCCAAGAACTCAATCATCGCTAATTGGTCTGGACTAAATGGATATAATCGATTATTTGCAGACGGAATAATTTTTAAAATTAAACTTATCGAAATAATAAACGAGAATAAAGTCTTTACAAAAAAGATAGAAGCTGTTCCTTGAATGTTATTAATTACGCGGCGACCTTCAGCCACAACTTTTGGCATTGATGAGAAATTTGAGTCAAGGAGTACTAGTTGAGCAACATTGCGGACTGCTTCACTTCCTGATGCCATCGCAATACTACAATCAGATTCTTTTAAAGCTAAAATGTCATTAACCCCGTCACCCGTCATCGCCACTGTATGTTTTTTAGCTTTCATGGCTTGGATTAATAATTTCTTTTGGTGGGGTTTAACCCGACCAAATACTGTATATTCGTTGGCCGCATCAAGTACTTCTTGATCACTTAAACCATCTAAACTGATAAATTTTTCCGCATCTTCGATACCAACTCTCTTAGCAACTTCTGAAACCGTTACTGGATTATCACCAGAAATAACTTTTACTTTAACCCCATTTTCTCTAAAGTATTTTATAGTGTCATAAGCCTCACGACGAATTTGATCTTGTATCATAATTAATGATACAAGTTTTGGAACCTTTTGAATCTTTCCATCTTTCAGTGGATATTGACTATGAACTAACGCAAGAACTCTTAATCCTTGATTAACATATTCATTAATCTCTTCAGCTATCCGATCGTAGTTCCCTCGCAAGACAAACTCTGGAGCCCCTAAAATATAGGTTCCTTCATCCTTGAAAGTCACAGCACTAAATTTTCGTTCGGATGAGAATGGATAGACTTTAACTGGTTCTAATTTTTGACCAAAACCAAAGTAGGCTTCAAGGGCTTTTGCGGTTGGGTTCACCTCTTGCAAAGCGGTATTCATCGAACTTACCACATCCGAGATGGTATAAGGCGAATTCCTTTTTGGCCCAACATAATTCATAACTGTCATTGTGCCATCAGTAATTGTTCCAGTTTTATCTAAACATAAAACATCAACGTGAGCTAGCATTTCAATACAGTAGATATCTTGAACTAAGGTTTTGTGTCTTCCTAACCGGATAACCCCAACGAATAAGGCAACACTGGTAAGTAAAAACAATCCTGCCGGTATCATGCCCAGAAGGGCACCTGATGTTTGAATGATACTATCAGAGAAATCGCCACTGATTTCATATGATTTTTTAAAAAGGAAAAATGCAATAATAGGCATCGCCACAACATTGAAACTTAAAATATATCTTAAAGAACGTAAAATTTCTGATTTTGGTTTTGAATAAGACCTTGCTTTATTTGACAAAGTCTCTATATAATTATCTTTCCCCACTCGTTCAACTTGAGCATAACAATTTCCCGAAACAACATAGCTTCCAGAATATAAAGTATCACCATAACTCTTTTTTATAGGAATTGATTCACCTGTCAATTGTGATTCATTTACTTCAATTTCATCTGATAAATTGATCGCATCAGTACATATTTGCTTACCTGGTGTTAGATAAATAATGTCATCTAGCACTACTGAATCAACTGATACATCAATCTTTTCTCCATTTCGAACAACCGTTACGGTTGGAGCTGAAATGAGCGAGAGTTGATCAATTATTTTTTTAGCTTTGTTTTCTTGAATAATACCAATAACGGTATTAGCCAACACAACAATTGAAAACGAGAATTGAGTATAACCTGCCTTTGCAATTAATAGGAAAACAAAAATGATCATATAGACTATATTAAAAAAAGTAAAAGTATTTCGCAAAATTATTTGAAGTAATGTTTTCGAACTACCTTTATCAATTTTATTAACATAACCACTTTCAACACGACTTGCAACTTCTTCATCATTCAAGCCGTTTTGAATTGACGGTTTATATCTTGGTATATCATAACTAATAGGTTCTTGAAGTCTACTGTTTTTCATTCTTATCACCAAATGCTACATTTTTTTACTAAATCTCAATTAATTCTAACATAAACCCTCATTATTTGCAAATATAAAATTAGGAAACTTTTAGCAATGAATTATTTGCGTTTACATACTTCTCGCAAATCATCCAAAGAAGCAAAATGATTTAAAACAGAGATACTTGAGTTAACAATGACTCCAATAATTATTGCTTCAAACAATAGATAATCAAAACTTTCTTCTTCGGATAAAAACGGTTTAGTAATATCTTCAAATATTCTCAAAATAATGATTAATGAAAAAGAATTTCTAATAATCACATAAACTAATTCTTCACTATCATAGCCGGGTTTTTTTTCAAGCTTAATAAATAAATCAATGAGTATTTGATTTAATATAGTTGCTGCAATAATCAATTGATTGGTATCTAAAAAAAGAGCCAAAATGCCCGTGATTCCGCCAGCAATCACATTGGCATAATAAGCCGGTCCTAAGTCGGGAACAAACACTTCAGTCATTGGTTCTTTATCTAAGAAATTACTAACAACATTTCCAACATATTGACCAGCAATTCCCGCCATTACTCCAATTGATACCGCTTCTTTAATCTCTGAACTAGATGGATTTTCTTTGCTTACCTTTGATGACACTCTGCTTCGCTCCTCATTTTAGATTATTCTAACACTCTTATAAAAGATACAATAATCTAATCAAAAAACTGCCCGAAGGCAGTTTTTTAGATATCATATTTGCTTATTATTTCTCTTGGAGTATTTCGTAGCAATCGATAAACTGGGAAAAGTCCTGTAATAAAATTCAAGAGATATATTATTAAAATTCCTGATATGAAAATTAGATTGTTCCATTCAAATATAGTGAATGCACCTGCTACACTATTTACTTTATAAATGATGTAGGCCGCTAAGAGATATCCCGGTATTGACACTAGGGTCGTTAATGTCAATATTTCAGCGATAAACATTAAGTAAACATTAAACCTAGTCATACCAAGGGCGCGATAAATACCAATTTCATTAATTCTACTTATAAGGCTAGAGCGCATTAAGAAATACAAATATATTAGCGAGGCAAATACTACACCCACGGTAAAGATTGAGGATACGGTAAGTAGAATAATACGATTTTGTCTATATTGATCATAGCTTAATTCATAGACACTATCAACTATTATCTTATCGGTACTGATATTTTCAACTGTAGTTTGTGGGTCAGTTGAATAAACATAATATGTATCGTAACTTTCAATGCTATGGGCCACTTCAATTTTTCTAAAAGCATTAGGAGTAATCACATATTGTGCTAAGTTATCATCTTCATCTTTTGGTGTAAAATACCCTTTCACAATAAATTTTTGATTATTTTCTAATACTAATTCAGTACCAATTGGTGCCTTTCCTTCACGAACTAAAATTTCATTATCAGCCAAGGTTTCAACCGTAGTATTGACATCTTCTAATTTGCGATAGCTTAGTATCTGAGTACGTAAGGCTCTAGCATAGAAGTCATCAAAATAAATACTCATATTATTGTTATCAGCAATCCCTACAATGTCAAAAGTAAAGAATGACACTTCTGATTCCATGCCATAATCAACCTTGATCTTTTGCTTAAGGAATGCTTCAATCGTAGTTGTACCATAGTATCTATAAGTATATTGTTCAATTAAAGTATCGAATACCATTTTATCAATGACTACCTCACGACTATTTTCTGGCAATCTACCACCAATAATATTTAAATCTTGATAGCTTTGCCCAACAATTGAACCTACCATATTTACTTGATGATAATAAGTTTCGTAAACACCTAAAAAATACTTTTCAATCGTCATTCGATAAATGCGGTAACTAGAAGAGAATATATCTTTTATTTCGGGACGGTCTAATAGAGAGAGGGCATATTCCAATTTTTCAGAAGTTTTATGATCCCTGTCATCTACTTCTACTAGATAACGATCTTCATTCAGAAAATCACTTTCATTGATCGTATTCAATTTGGAAAATGAACTAATGGCTAAACACAATATAAAGGCCGCAGCAGAAAAGCCGACTAACATAATCTTTCGAAAACGCCCCATATTGGCTAATTTCATTAATCCCATCTTTATATAATCAAAAAATCTTATCCGAGCTCTCCTACGCTTATATGTATATGGTAACGGTTTAATATTAAAATCATTTAAAACTAAAGTTTCTTTAGTAATCACTGGACGATGTCCTTCAATTAGTTTTACTTCGGAACTTGAATCTAAAAACTTAACATGAAACTTTTCGGAAGTTGCTTGAAGATATAAGTTTTTTCCATCCACCACCAATTTTACATCCAAATCAATTTCTTCGTTATTGTATAGTGAAATTCGCAACTTATCTTTTTCAGCAACTGTATGTTTTTCTAAGTCACCTAAATAGATGTTCTTTTCATCACTTAGAGATAATTCTTTATTTTCTGTAACATCAGTTACATTAATAATTGAACCATCTCTAATCTCAATAATTTGGTCGCTATAAAAATGGGCCAAATTTCGGTCGTGAGTAACTAAGATAACCAAACGTGTTTGGGATATTTTTTTAATAATGTTCATAATTGCGATGGTGTTTTTCTCATCGAGGTTACCCGTAGGCTCATCAGCGATTATGATATGGGCATCTTTCACTAAAGCCCTAGCAATCGCTACTCGTTGTTGTTCACCACCTGATAAACTACCAGCTAAACGGTTTTTATATTTTTCCATTCCAACACAACTTAGTGTGTAAAGTGTTTGTTCTTTAATTAAATTTTCATCAGTTATCCCTAACAGCCGCAAACTAATAGCAACATTATCAAAGACTGTTTTATCCATAAATAGATTATAGTTTTGGAAAATATATCCAAAATACTGATTACGGATGTGATCCCATTTGTTAAAACGATATTTCTCCATTGAAATATTGTCAACTTCAATTACACCACTATCGGTTTTATCAAGTCCACAGATAACATTAAGAAGGGTGGTTTTTCCACTACCAGATGCACCTAAAATCGTTACAAGTCCTTTTTGTGGGAAATCAATACTAATATCTTTTAATACATGAATTTGATTTGGTCTTCGTCGATTAAAATATTTATTTAAATTAAAAACTTTTAACATATTCCACCTCTACTGATTTAGAAATCTGGTAACAATAGTCTCTTTAATGATTCGACTACCAAATCTAAAGGCCAACAATAGTGAAAGGATCGACATAATACAGAAAATTGCTATCATATCTCCCACGGTAAATTCTCTAATAAGGACTAAAAAACGACTGCTAGTGTAATTTTTTATTAGGGCAATAATTACAATCCAAAATATCGTCGCAACCAAAGTTAAACTAATAACTTCAGTATAAACTATTCCTTTAATCTTACCTGATTTAACTCCAAGCGAACGCATTATCAAGTAATCCTTCTTCTTGCTCATCATCACATTTTTCAACGCTAAGAAAGCAATTAGATAAACTACAATCATTAATATTACCGAAACCCCTAAAATGAAAATGTTAAAGATTATACCAATAATGGCCAGTCCATTATCATTGAAATCTACTGCCGCATGAAATGATAAATATCCTTTATTGTTGATATCTTTAACAACTTGTTCAGGATTAGCATTATCACTGACAGTTAGAGATATTTGATGAGTCTTTCCTAGATTTAATTTTTGATAATTATTTGGACTCAATCTAATAATTCCAGCACTATAATAGCGATTGTTACGGAGATCATCATCGTTATATCTTCGAAGTTCAACTTTCAAATTATTGATTGTCATCTTATGATATGGATTTTCAAAATGAAGATTAACTCTAATCTCTTCTTCTGGATCTTTGCCATCTATCTTATCATAAACATATGTTTCAACAAAGATATCCTCATCACTTAAATTTTCATCAATATAATAATTAAAGTGCAAGGTGCCAAAGGGTAAAGGAGTCTCTTTTTTCACTGGTTCAATTCTTGTCATACTAAAGGTTGATTCAACCATCGGACGAACCTTTTTAATAAAATCGTTGGTCACGTAAACATTATTTCTTGATAACTCATCAAAAATAATTCCAGAAATCACGAAATCTTGATAATACCCAGCCACAACCTCAGTGCTTACTGTTTTATCAATTAATTCGCTCCAATCATCAACGATTTTTTCATTTAATGATACTACGATTTCATATTCTTCATCAGGTAAAGTACCATAAGTTAGATTACTCTTTGATATATCACCAACGGAACGAATGTTAAAAGAAAATACAGATTCCCATCGACTCCTATTCGGCAATTCAAAATCTAGCTCAAGTACATTATCTAAGACAATGTCATCAACTATTAAATTTTTAACTCCACCTACGCGTTTTATGTTTTCCAGTTCTTCTTCAGTAAAAGTACTACTATCAGCTTTTTTTACTACTATTCGTCCTTGATAACGATTGGCTTCATTGCGAATATAATATGAGTCCGCATCAATCTCTGATTTTGCATAGAGCGAGTAACTTAATGAAATAAAAAGTGCGGTTGTTAACAGAATAAAAAACATCAGTAAGGTTTTTTTCGGAGTAGTCCGCAAATTTTTAAAACCAATCTTAATTAATTCTTTTTTAGTCAAAGGAGGAATTGGGCTTAAACTGATGTCAGCTTCTACCTCGCTTGATTTTATTTTTTGATCACTCGAAATACTACCATCATACATCCTAATTAAACGCGTAGCATAAGGTGTCGCCTCTTCCGGATTATGAGTTACTAATAAAACTAACTTGTTTTCACTAACACTTTTTAAGAGTTTGATAATTTCTAATCCTGTTTGATGGTCCAAGTTTCCGGTGATTTCATCACAAGCAATTATCGGTGCCTCACTAGCCAAGGCCCTGGCAATAGCAACTCGTTGCTTTTCACCACCTGAGAGTTTAGTTACTTTATGATTAATACGATCACTTAAACCTACCTTTTCAATTATCGATAATACTTGTTCGTGACGTTCTTTCTTACTTTTTCCTTTTACTACTAAAGCTAACTCAACATTTTCATAGACGGAATAGGAATCAATCAAGTTATAATTTTGAAATATAAAACTAATATATTCATTACGATATTTTTCATAATCGGCTTCACTGAAATAACTGGTGTCTTCCCCATTAACATACATTGTTCCTTCTTCATATTTGTCCATCCCACTAATAACATTTAAAAGAGTGGTCTTACCGCTACCACTAGCACCGGTGATAACTACAAACTCTCCTAAAGAAAGCGATAAATTAATTTTTCGAATGCCAATCGCTACATTATTATTGGTGTTATAATACTTACTAACATTTTCAAGTTTTATCATAAAATCACCTCAATTACCAATAGTATACCACAAACTAAAAGAGTCATCACTTCTCTTAGTTAAAAAATGGATAAAGACCAATCTTTATCCATTTTTTACATTAATTATTCTCTTTCTTTTTTATATTCTTCAATGATTTTGTGTACTAACATTTCTGGAACTTCTTCGTAGCGAACAAACTTACGAGTGAAATATCCACTCCCTTGAGTCATCGCTTTTAAGTCAGTTGTGTAAGTAACAATTTCTGCTTCTGGAACTTCTGCTTTAACCTTTTGTGTTCCTTTACCAGCTTGATCCATACCAAGAACGCGTCCACGACGTTTTGTCATGTCACCCATGATATCACCAATATACTCATCTTTAACGGTAATTTCAACTTCCATGATTGGTTCTAGAATTGTAGGTCGTAGTTTTTGAGTTGCATCTTTAAAAGCAAGCGATGCTGCTAATTTAAAGGAAATTTCATTTGAGTCAACTGGGTGATAAGATCCATCAAATAAAGTAGCTTTAACACCGATTACTGGGAAGCCTGCTAATGGACCGTGTTCTAGAGTTTCGATTAAACCTTTTTCAACAGCTGGGAAGTAGTTTTTCGGAACAGCACCACCAACAACTTCATTAGCAAATTCAAAGTCTTGAGTTGATGGTTCGAAGCGAATGTAAACTTCTCCGAATTGTCCTGCACCACCTGATTGTTTCTTATGACGTCCATGTCCTTCTGCTTTAGAGCGAATAGTTTCACGATAAACAATCTTTGGATCAGCAGTATCTACTTCTACTTTAAACATATTCTTCATTTTTTCTAAGATATAACCAATGTGAGTCATACCTTGACCACCAATTAATAATTGGGCAGTTTCAGGGTTACGTCTGATTTCAAATGTTGGGTCCTCAATATGTAATCTTTGGAAAGCATTTGAAATCTTGTCTTCGTCTTGTTTATTCTTTGGAACTACTGCTACATAAATGGTTGATGTAGGTAATTCTGGTTCTTTATATTGAATCGGATCTTTCTTATCACAGAAAGTATAACCTGTTGCTAGTTCTGGCATTTTAGTTACCGCACCAATGTCACCAGCATTTAAAACATTTACTTGAATTTGAGTTTTACCCATTAAGGTAACAATTTGTCCCATTTTTACAGTTGTATCTGAATTAGGGATAAATACTTCTTGAGCAGTTTTTACACTTCCCGAATATACTCTAAAGAGGTTGATTGTACCAACAAATGGGTCAACGATAGTTTTGAATACCATTGCCGAGAATGGTTCTTCAACACTTGACTTTCTCTCAACTTCTTCATTGTTTTTAGGATTAATACCACGAGCAGGTGCAACATCACTTGGACTTGGTAAATAATCAATAATTGTACCGATTAGTGCATCAACACCAATATTCTTAACCGCTGAGCTAACAACAACCGGGAATAGTTCACCATTAAGTACGCCAGTGCGTAAGCCAGTGATGATTTCTTCTGAAGTTAATTCTTCACCACTGAAGAATTTATCTAATAATTCTTCACTAGTTTCAGCAACTGCTTCAACTATTTGTTCAAAAACTTCTTCAACTTTAGCTAAAGTATCAGCATCAACTTCGCAAGTTGTTCCATCAGAAAGATAACCTTTCTTTTCAACAACACTTACATAACCTCTAAAGTCACTTTCTTGACCTATCGGCAAATAAAGGGGGATAATTTTATTAGAAAAATTAGTTTGTAAGCTGTCTAATACTTGATCAAATTTAACATTTTCTTTATCCATTTTATTAATTAAGAAAATTGTAGGAAGGGATAGTTCTCTAGCTTCATTCCATAATCTTTCGGTTCCAACTTCAATTCCCTTAGTAGCATCAACAACCATTACGGCACCATTAACAACTGAAAGGGCATTATCAATCTCACCGATGAATTCTTCGGATCCAGGGGTATCTAAAACATTGATTTTATTATCTTTCCATTCGACTGGAATTAAGGTTGTTGATAGAGAAGTTTGACGATTTTGTTCTTCAACCAAAAAGTCAGATACGGTATTTTTCTTTTCTACTTCACCTTTTTTTGTGATTGCCTTACTTTCATAAAGTAGCGCTTCACATAAACTTGTTTTACCACTGCCCAGGTGTCCCAGAACAGCAATATTTCGTAATTGATTAGCAAGATATTCTTTCATATTTCCTCCTTGATTTGTATGTATACGGTTTCAGACTCTTGGTATATTATACAATATTTTAATTATTATTTCATCTAATATTCATATTTTTTTATTTTAAAGCCTATTTTTGGCACATAATAATAACAATTGAAGAAAAGAGGTAACGAAAATGTCAAAGATAGTTATTGTTGGAGAAGGCTATCCCCCAATATTAAATGCAATCGAGTTTTGCATGATTACCTATAAAACAATTAAAGAACGGTACCCAAATGATGAAATCTCATTCTATCCTTTAGCCAGTGGTGGTCGTGGAAGCGTCCAAACAATGATCCATTATCAAAAAGGTGACCTAATAAAGGTATTGAATAAAACAACTATTGAAAGTTACTATCTCAACAATGACATTGCCTTAATTGAGGGCAACGATGATAATTCAGAATATCGTTGGCAATTACTAATTAGTGATTCCAACAATAAAGGCGCCACTTCCATTTATCTTGCGCTAAAAGGCGAAGATATTTCTTTTAATAATTTTACACCCATAAATAAAGAAATTACTCTTACTGCTCTAGGTGATTCCAAACTCCATTTAAAATTACCAATCATTAATGGAGCCAATTTCTTCTTTAATCTCTCAAAAGTAGAACAAAAAATAAGTGAAGCCGATCTCATCATTACTAGCACTTTTCAAATAAGTAATGATTATCCGCTTGAGGATAGTATTAGTATACTAATTAAAAAAGCTAAAGAATATAATAAACAGTTATTAATTTTATCTGGTACTCTACCTGAGTATAAACTACCTGGCGTGGATTTATATTCCCTTTCTCCGGAAAATATGCCGCTAGATATTGCACTTAAAGAGTTATCTAATAATCTACGTTACACTTTAATTGACCTAATGAGAGAAGATATTATATAAAATAAGTCACTCAAAAGAGACGAGTGACTTATTTTTCTAATTTGTAATTAATGAATTAATGACATCATTATGACTCTTATCTAAAAGAGAAAATTTAAACAAAACGATTGTTTGATCATCTAATAGTGACTCTAAGACATATCTCAAATATTCATTACTATCACAGTGAATGATTCGATGCGGGTCCATCGCCAACTCTAAGGCTCGTTCCCCTATTAATTTTGAATCATCATCTAAGGTGATGAGGTAATCCACATCATAATTAAAAAGCATTCTCGCAATTTCCCGGTAGTACTTCTTTTCATGAGCCCCTAAATAGTTAATCTTCCCTAGGACCACCACCTTTTTCTTATCCCTTCCTTGGTCTCTAAGCACTTTAAGAGCTGCTTTCATTGAACAGGACGCCAATTAACTTCATAAATCCAAATCTTTTGATTTTCATCCAAACCAATATCTAATCCTAATTCATCAAACTGATGAGGGTAGAGAGTATCAAAATGTTCCCCGAATCTCAAACTGAAGACTTCCAGATAACGTTTAATATAAAAATGTTCTTCTTCAAACTCATCTTCTAAAAAGCAATCAAAAAGCGTTGTCAGTCCCCCTTGACTCAAATTTGTCGCAATTCGTTTGTTAGAGCCAATCCGAGGATATATCATCGTAATACCCCATTTTCCCTTATCATCTTTTTGTAAGTTAATCCGAAAGTCATATGCTTCCCCAGTCTTCCGACAACTATTAATAAACTTTTGCATTATCATTTGTTCTTTAATATTATCTAAATAATTGTCCAACTTATCCTTAGTAAACTCATTGTTGGTATATGAGTCTTGAACCAGATAAAGATCATCTAACTTCTGAATTGTGATTAGGTCTTCACCATGATGACCTGATATCGGTTTTAAAATGATTTTTTGATGTTCATCTAAAAAGGTATATACCGAATCTGGCCCCTTCATTACCGCATACGGAATCAAATAATCTTTAAATACCTTCCCCTTTTCAATCCGACGATAGACTTCATCTTTATCTCCGACTGAATAACTAGTAACCGGTATTAGTTTTTTCAGTTTGTTGTATACCTTACCTTGAAAACGGGTTTTGGGACTAACATTATTGATAAAGATATCGGGAAAAGGACATTCGTACCAAACCCAACGTCCTCCTTGATAACATCTTCCTCTAATTGTTTTTCGTTCAAAGTTTACTCCTCGAGCCGTAAAGTAAATGAACCTCACACCTTCACCATTACAAATCATATTATATAAGTAAGCCCGTGATACCTTATTTGGATCTTTCCGGGTATGAAACATTCCAATAATCATAACTAACACCTTCTGTAATATACTATGATATTTTATAAAGTACGTATGGACTTATTAAACAGTAGGCAATATCATTCTCAATCGAATGATTCACAACATAAACTATAATGCTTACATTTTAAATTTAAGGAGTCAATAATGAAAACTATTGTATTTTTAGGAACTCACAAATCAGATTCAAGTAGAGAAGCAATTAAAGCAGCTGAGCAACTAGAAACCAATTTATCTAACTCCTATTTACAAAAGACATACCTATGCTCATTATCTAACCGTTGAACAAGGAGGAAAATTATTTAAGATTACCGGCAAACAACAAGCAATAATGAGCCCAGGGGTTAAACATCTTCATATCAAACCGAAAAAAGGAAGTATCTTAATACCTCCTATCTCGATGGGACACCGTTATGCCTATCTAATTGCTAATGGCCCAACCAGCGAAACAGCTAAAAGAAATGCGCTAAATGCTGCTTCAAAAATAAATTTTCATTTCTTTAAAAACTAGCAAAAAAAGGAGATTGATGCCGCATAACTGGCCAATCTCCTTTTAATTTTATACCTTAATAAGTTGTTCGATGTTAACCACAAAAATGGTTGCTCCACCCACTTGTACCTCAATAGGATAAGAAGCAAAAACACCAATTTCATTAGGGATTGAATTAGGAACAAATTTCTTTCGAGTTTTACTATAATGTTTTACCACTTCGATGACATGGTCGACTTTATCATCACTAGTTCCAACAAGTAAAGTAGTATTTCCACTCATCAAAAAGCCACCAGTTGTCGCCAATTTGGTAACCGAATATTTCTCTTTTATCAGTCCCGTTGTTACCTTAGAAGCATCTTCCTTCGCAACAATAATGATTAATAATTTCATCAAATCCCTCGCTTTCGTAGTTTTATTTTACCACATTTTCATCATTTTGCCAATTGTTTTTAACCTTTTCTTGTAAACTATTTAAAGCATTAAGGTCATTGACACCGATAACCGGGATTGAATTAGCCATATGATAGACCCCTACTTGATTGTTTAATGATGCTAATTCAACAATATCAGTTAGGTAGTATTCACCTTTTTGATTATTATTATTTATTTTACCTATGTTGTCCTTTATTACTTTTTCCAAAGTTACTATTATCCCTGTGTTGACTTCTTTGATCTTTTTTTCGCTTTCAGTAGCATCTCTTTCTTCCACAATCTTAACCCTATTTTGATCTTTGATAATTCTACCATAACCAGTTGGGTCCTCTAACGACATACTGACAACGGTTAAATCATTATGACCAATATGATGAAAATTAAGAATTGATTGAACCGTCTCTTTATTTAAATAAGGAATATCACCCGGGATAATTATTACTTCGCTTTTTTCTTCTATGTAAGGAACTACTTCTTTTACGGCGGTTGCGGTGCCAGAGAGTTCCTTTTGAACGACATAAGTCACTTCATTCTTAAGGATAGCTTCGATATACTCCTTCTTATATCCAACCACTACTATTATTTCATCAATAGCTGCTCCTCTTAAACTATCAACAATTCTTTTAATGATTGGTTTGCCATCAACAATAATTGCGGGTTTCGGTACATCACTATCCATCCGGGCCCCTCGGCCTGCGGCTAAGACAATTCCATAAGTAAACATTTTAACTAACCCTTTCTTTTTTTGTTATTTTCTTACATTAAATAACTATTATGATTAATTGCATTTTAACCCAAAATTTGATAAAATAATAAATAGTTACAAATAGAACATGATGAGGTAAAAATTATGAAAAAAATAATAATTGGCTTATGTGCACTCTTTATTTTTATCGGCATTACCGGTTGTAATTCAAACGCTTTCATAAAAGATGCGATTGCGATTGCAACTGATGAAACTGGAACTTTTTTAATTAATGCCGACCAAGAAAAACTATATTTAGAATATGATATCGTCAGTGAATTTTCCGACATTATCATTGTACGCCATAACGGCAAATATGGTTACATTAATAAGGAAGGAAAAACACTGATCAAACCTCAATATCAAGCAGCTTATCCTTTTTCCGAAGAAAAAGCTGTAGTTGTATCAAAAGGTATTTATCAAATCATTGATTTAAATAATAAAGTTTTATACACCTTTGAATCCGGTATCACTTCAAATAGTTATTTTTCTGAAGGAATGCTAGTGGTTGAACAAGATGGTAAATTTGGTTACCTCAATGATAGTTTTCAACTAGCCATTGAGTTTAAATTCGATAGTGCTGCCCCTTTCTCAGAGTCACAAGCAGCTGTTGGTAAAGAGTTAGATGGCACAATTCGTTATAGTTATATCGATCCAAAAGGTCGTTTACAAATAAGAGGTAATGACGAAAGTGCTTATTGCTACTATTATGCTAGTTACTTCAATAATGGCTATGCCAAAGTCAGCCTTGATGATGAACACTATGCCTTTGTGGATGAAAACCACCTTGTAGTTGTTGATACAATTCGCTTTACTCGTTTTGATATTCGAACAGGACAATATGAAAATATTGTTGAAAAAATAGATTATGCTCAATCAGAAGTAAATATACTTATCGATGGGGATAAAGAAATTACTTATTTTATTGTTGCTTATACTTCAGATGTCGGTAGAAAATACTTTTTGATGAATCCTAATAGTACTATTATCTATTATCATTATTTCACCAAACATCGACTTGGAGTTATAGAAAATAATTACTTACCAATTAACCTCAATAACGGTAGTTATGGAATCTATCAATTTACTACAAATCCAATCTATGATCCAAGTAGTATTCTCGATGATGAAAAATATCCTTATTACTTCAGACAAATTGAAATTGATTCAAAAGACAGTTATTCTAGAATCCCAATGGGGATTAACGACTTTAGAAATGGCTATGCAAGTTTTTACACCTTTAATGGTAAATATGGCTTGGTCAATACCGAAGGTAAAGTTGTCTTAGAAGCAAAATATAATCAAATTAGATATTAGGTGACATTATGATTAAATTAGTTAACATCAATAAATATTATAAAAATGGACCCAATAACTTTCATGCATTAAAAGACATCAATTTAACTTTTGAAGATGTTGGAATGAACTTTATTCTTGGGAAAAGTGGTAGTGGTAAATCAACACTCTTAAATGTTATCGGTGGAATTGATTCTTATGATAGCGGCGAACTCATTATTGATAATTTATCAACTAAAAAGTTCACCTCAAAAGATTACAATAACTACCGAAACACTTACATCGGTTTTATCTTTCAAGAGTTTAATGTTTTAAACGGACTCAATGTTTATGATAATATTGCTCTTAGTTTAGACTTGCATCGTGAAGATATCAAAGCAAATCACGATCGTATTATGCAAATAATTGATGATGTCGGGTTAACTGGTCTTGAACACCGAATGATGAATCAAATATCTGGTGGTCAAAAACAACGAGTTGCGATTGCTAGAGCCCTCATCAAAAATCCAAAAGTAATTATTGCTGACGAACCAACCGGAAATCTCGACTTGAAAAATCGAGAAATGATTATGGATATCCTTAAAAAACTATCAAAAAAACATTTAGTTATTGTGGTCACTCATGAAAATAAGTTAGCTGACAAATATGGTGATCGGATTATCCAAATCAAAGATGGAGAGATTATCGATGATACTAAACCGATAAAAAATCTTGCTCCCAAAGAGATTCAACTAATACCGGTCACTTCTCCACTTAGTACTAGTTTCAAACTAGCTCTAAAAAGTGTGTTTAAAAATAAAACTCGTTTTATCTTAATGATTATCCTGTTTGCCTTCTCACTAACCTTTGCGTCAGTGGTTGTCAACATATTTTTATCTGATTCTACTTTAGTATATGCTAATTATCAAAAAGATAATAACAATCAATATATCAGTCTCCAGGACAATTATCAAACCTTAGGGATTAATCGAAATACTGCTTTTAATGAAATCTTAATTCCTAACTACTTCCCAAATTATCAAAATACGGAAGATGATGACTTCATTTATATAAAAGGAATGAATTTCGATATAAGTATCAGAAATGATGAAACCATTCCAGTTCATAATGTTTATCAACCATTGATTAAGAGAATTCATAAAGTTAATAATATGTCGCTCTTCTTCTCTTATGCTGACTATATTGCTGGGGGAAGTCCTGGAAAAGTTATTTCCGGAGCCGATGAAATTCAAGTGGTAATTACTGACTATGTGGCTGAAGGCTTGCTTTATTATCGGTTCTTTGATGATGTAACCGATATCAATCAACTAAGAAATAAGGTTATCACTGTAGATAACTTTACTATTGGTTTAAAGATTGTCGGAATTGTTGAAACTAATGCTAAAGATTTCATTAAAAAAGGTCTTGATAACCCCAAGGTAAAAGCAGCCTTTTTAGATAATTTATCATTCTATAATGGAATCTTTACCTTAAATGAAAACCTAGAATATTTTGTTAGTAGTGTTCTTTACTATTATGATGATGTCATCGTAAACGTCAGTAAAAAGATAACTGAAATAGAAAATGTCAAATACATCAATTACAATAGTTCAACAATGCCTATTACCGGTAAACCTCCGGTAATGCCTCTTGAAGGACAATCAATTCAAATGGCTGTTTCAACTGGTTTCTTGAGAAAAGCCATTGGCTTTAATGAATCGGTTACTCCGGATCAAATGTTAGAGTATTTAAACTATGAATTTAGAGAGACTAACGCCAAAGGCGAAGAAATCCCAATCAACGTTCAATCAGTATTTGCGCTATTGGGGGTAAGTCGTACCCCAGTTAGTTCAAGTTTTGTTGTTACTGGAATTGTGGAAGATGATGAACCAATAATTTACATGCGAGAAATTGACAGTAACTTAGTCAACTATGCCAAGGCTAGTTATCTTGATGGTTCATACCTTACAATCAAAGTAACTGATAACGTTCATTACAATAGTTCTTTTTATCGAGAACTATTAAATAAACGTTATTTTATTGAAAACGTATCGTTTAAAAAGATTATTCTTGTAGAAAACTTCATTAATGATAATCTATACTTCTTAATTGGTTTATTCTTTGTCTTCGGACTATTTAGTATTTTATTAATCTTTAATTTCGTAATTATAAGTATTAAGAAAAGTAGCCGCGATATTGGTATCTATATGTCGCTAGGTATGAGTGGTGGCAAAATATCATTAATCTACTTCTTCCAAGTATTAATAATGGGGATTGTCTCCTTTCTCATCGCTATCATCGTCACCAGTATTTTTATATTTGTGCTCGATACTTCTTTTTCAAGTCAAGTAATGGTTAATTTACCAATCTTAAAAATAAAATCACTTGGTTTGCTTATTATTTTAGGAATCGCTTCAATAGTTCCAAATTTGGCCGTGGTTTTACCACTATTCAATTTAAGCCGTAAAAAACCAGTAGACGTAATCAAGGCTAGTTAGGATCTGATATTATGATAGAATTGCAAAATGTTAATAAATATTATCGATCAAATGCTGAAGTTGTTCATGCAATTAAAGACTTAAGCTTTAAGTTGCCAGATCAAGGTTTAGTATTTATCATTGGCCCTAGTGGCGGTGGTAAATCGACACTCTTGAATATGTTAGGTGGTTTAGACAGTCCAGACAGCGGCAAAATCCTAATCGAAAACACCGACATTAGTAAGTTTTCAAAAAAACAACTTAATATGTACTTAAACAGTTATTTAGGTTTTGTCTTCCAAGAATACAATATTCTAAAAGACTTAACTCTATCTGAAAACATTAGCCTTTCCTTAGAACTTCAAGGAATTAGCCGATCCGAAAGAAAAAAACGGGTTGAAAAGATTATTAAAGATGTTGAATTAGATGGACTTAACAATCGAAAAATTAATGAGCTTTCTGGTGGTCAAAAGCAAAGAATTGCTATTGCGCGAGCCCTAATAAAGGATCCAAGTGTTATTATCGCCGATGAACCAACCGGAAACCTCGATAGTGAAACAAGCGAAAATATTTTTAAATTATTTAAAAAGTTATCACAAGACCGATTAATAGTTATTGTTACTCATGATGCTGAGTCCGCCTTCCACTATGGTGACCGCGTCATTGAGATTGTTGATGGTGAAAAAATATCCGATACCAATCCAAGTTTAACTCATTCAGAAAACAAACCCCTCAACCTTAAGAAAGTACGTACTCCTCTTTCCAGCAGTATTAAACTTTCGCTAAAGAGTATGAGTAAGAAACGATTCCGTTTTCTTTTTATGGCTCTAATCTGTGGAATATCACTCGCATTCCTATCCTTCTCCATTGAGTTAAAGGGGGATAAGTTGCGTCAAAACATTTATACATCGATTTTGAATGAAGCTAATTATGCTACGATTGGTGAAAGAAAAGACTTACCTCAAGAATTAATTGATAATGACTATTATAATAAGTATTATTCAATTAATCTTGGACCTGATGAATATGCAAACATTAAATCTAAACTTCCAGATGCCAATATTCATCGTTACTCAAATGTTGAAATAAATATAGCTAGAGAAAATGTTGAATCAATCAATTGGTTCTACCCTGGAACCATTAATTCAGTCATTATGTTTGACCCAAGCAATAATTATGATTTGCTTTATGGTCGTTATCCAAACCCTGATGCTAAAGAGATGTTAATTACTGACTATCAAGCAGAAGCTCTAATGTACTTTGAATTACTTCCAAATGTTAGAAATATGTCTGACCTATTAAATAAATATTTTGACCTTTCAATGGAAAAGGATTATCGAATCGTTGGTATTGTGAAAACATATTTTGATAAATGGTCACATTTAAGATGGACTAATCAACAACCCGAAAAAGATAAGACCAACATCCCTTTTGTTAATGATTTAAAGGTGATGAACTCGGTCATCATCCCGGAAAAATACTATAATATCGAAAAACAAACCATTTATCCACAGTTTGTCTTTGATAATTTAAGAGGGGAAATAACTTTCAATGATGAAAAAATATCAAAATTTCCTACCTTCTTAAAACAATCATATGCCATCGATGAAGGTAATTACCTTACCTATCCAAGAGATTTCTCAATAGCTGACCTTAAACCAGGCGAAATTGCCTTAGACATTCAATCAATTAAAGACATCTTTGATATAACCTTTAACCCTAATAGTTGGCGTCCAGAATATCAATGGCGTGAAATTAGAAATAAATCGGTAGTGATTAAAATCAAACCTGCCAATGATGATTTGCCTGAAATAACAAAGACCTTTGTCTTAAAAGCAGTTCGCTATGATGGTAATATCATTTTCAATGATGGTGACTATGATGAGTACTATAAAACAATAATTCATAGTTCAGAAAATTTAATGGCTGAGCTTCCTCAAAATCCAGAAGCAGCCTATGCACTCTTTAATGCAGCCTATGAAAATGGTTATATCATTGATGTTTGGAATTATCGTAGCGACATCGATGCTTATATGGTTGACCCATTCATCGATTTAATATCTAAAGCCGGATTGTTCGTGTTTGCTGTATTTAGTATTGGAATCTTATGGACAATCATCTCTTTAGAAATAGTCGATAGCCGAAAGGAAATTGGTATCCTAAGAAGTATCGGATTAAGTGGTTTGAAAGTATCCTATATCTATATCTTTCAAACGCTTGTTACCGGCATTATCGCATTAACCGTAGCCTTCTTTGTCAGTAGGTATGCAATCAATTTCTATAATGGACAAATAATGGATCAACTACAACAAATTCATTTATCAATGTATAGTATTACTTATCGAACACCTCTATATCTTGTAATATTCCTCATAATAATTTGTACTATTTCTTTATTCTATCCATTATATAAGATTATGTCACAAAAAATTGTCGATATCATTAATGAACGTAGTCAACTATAAAAAAGAGAGAACTTAGAATTTTCTAAGTTCTCTCTTTTATTTTTATTCAAAATTAAAGATTGCTAGTCTAGCTACATTAGCTGTATAAGAATGGATTGGAGTGAAGTCCCAAAGAAGAGCATCGAATCCTAAGGTTAGGAGATACCAATCTTCAGTAACCATTGTTGATGTTGACATTTGGCTACAATTAGAGTAGACTACTCTACCAATCAATAGAGCGGTATCGAGGACAAAGCAACTTTCATAAAGGTCAAAACTTGGACTAACACCAGCAAAATTATCAACGTATTGTGGATTAGTTCCTTCTTGATCAAAGTCTCTTACTTCAAGCGCCCCTACAGCAAACGAACCATCAAAAATAGCATCGTTTTCTTCAATTCTACCAACAAACATAGCGGCAGCAATTGCATTATCGTTAGCATTTTTAATTAAGATACTTCTTCCCGTTGCATTACGACGATAGTTGGCGCTATCTTCATAAATTGATTGTTGAATAGTACCGCCAGTAACTAAACCAACAAATCCACCAACATTTAGGTTTGTACCTTCTTCACCGGCTAAGTTTAATTCAATTACCATTGAAGACACACTATTACTTATTTTTCCTTCTTCTACTTTACCAACAAATCCACCTATAGAAACATTACTTTCTTCATTAATGTTTAAAGTTATTTTTCCATCAAGATGACATTGGTCAATTAATCCTTTATTTAAACCTACCAGTCCTCCAAGAAAGCCTTGGGTACTGATAGTTCCATTAACAGTAAAGTTTAGTATTGCTAGTTTTTCAATTAAACCCTCATTAACAGAAAACAAACCCTCTACATCATTTTCTACTACTAAATTTACGTTTGATAACTTATGACCTTTACCTCTTAAGATTCCGGTAAATGGTTGATCAGCGCTACCAATCATAGATACTACCTTGCCAGTGAAATCAAGGTCACTATTTAAATAGTATAAGCCATCTAGATCATCATTTATTTTAGCAAAATCTTCTACCGTATTAATTTGATAAACAGCACGCGGATAAATTTCAAGGTTAAATGTTCTTTCGTAGGTTTTATTATTTAAGGTAACCTTAGCAACCAAATCAATGTTTCCTTTAGCTGTTGCTACAAACTTTCCTTCATTAGTTAATAAACTTTGATTACTACTTTCCCAAACAATCTCAAAATCAACTTCACCATAAGTAACCTTGTCTACTAGTTGTAAGTCATTACTAACTGATTCTGGTAAAACAATTTCACCAAGCAAGTCATCAATAATTTGATCTGCACTAGTATTCTTTACAATAATCGGAAAATCCTTGATTTTAGAGATACCTTGATATGTGGCCTTAACTGTTAAAGTAACCTCTTTATCATAAAGAAGATCATGGGTTACGTAGCCATTTTTCGTAATTACTTCTTCATCACTTGATGACCATTCAAAATAAACATCTTTTTTATTATTTGGAAGTACAACCCGACCTACATCCCCCTCAACTACTTCACTAATGCTAATTTGTTTAATTGCATTGTCAATTGTTTTTTCTGGAGTGACTTCTTCACAACCACTGATTAATCCTAAAACTACAAATAATAGAATAAACGTAAATAATTTTTTCATCTTCTTTTCTCCTTTTCTTTAATTAGTTAAAATCTGATCGACTTTACGTAATTCTTCAATCACTTCAAGTTTTTGAGGGCAGACTGATTCGCATAAGCCACAGGCAACGCAATCTGAAACTTGACCATTCTTTTCATTTTTTAAATATTCTTGATAACTCTTTCTAGCATATTCTTTCAAATCATAAACATTGTAATAAGTAAATAGTTGAAAAATCTTGCTTATTTTGATGTTTTGAGGACAATCACTACAGTAGTTGCAACCAGTACAATATAGCTCACTAAATTTCTTGAGTTCTTCTAGTGAATCTTTAATCTTTTGGAGTTCTGATGGTGATAGTTCTTCAAACTCATTGACAATCATAACATTTTTTTCAAGAACTTCAACATTTTCCATTCCCGATAAAGCACAAGTGACACTTGGGTTACTGATAACAAACTTTAGCGCTAGCTCATAAGTACTTTGCTTTTCACCAGTAAGTTTTTCACCAAGATTAGTTGGTGCAGCTAATCGTCCGCCTCCAACTGGTCCCATAATTATTACGCCCAGTCCTTTTTCATGGGCATAGTCAATCATTTCTTCATTACTACGATCTAAGAGATTATATTGAACCAGCATAGAATCAAAGACTTTTCCAGTATCGATAATTTCTTTTATCACTTCTGGTTTATCATGAAAAGAAAATGATAAGTGTCGAATCTTTCCTTCTGCTTTAGCTTTCATAGCTTCTTCAATTAGATTATATTTTAAAACCTTGTTCCTGAAGGTGTTTTGGTTCAAAGCCCATAAATGATAGAAGTCAATGTAATCAGTATCTAGTCTTTTTAAACTCTCATTTAAATACTTCCAAAACTCTTCAGTGCTATTAATTTCAGAAACTGGTATTTTAGTTGAAATCATTACCTTATCACGGAAAGGTTTCAGAGCTTTTCCAACCGTACTTTCCGAGTTAGAATGACAATAATAATAAGCAGTATCAAAATAATTAACCCCTAATTCATAAGCTCTTCTAAGCATTGGGATTGCTTTTTCTTCATCAATATACCATTTGCCATCTTGTTCATACTCGGGTAGGCGCATGCAACCAAAACCTAGAGCTGATACTTGAATGTTGGTATTTCCTAACCTACGATATTCCATTTACTCCTCCTCAGATTCTTCTTCAATGAAGATTCTCTTTTCACTCGCATTAATTATTAGATAAGTTCCTACCGAAACTAAAATGGTGATTACAAACCCCATGAAAACATGTTCGGTAAATGTCGTTTCATTAGCTGTGTGTGGTTTATAACCAGTATTATAAACATAATAAATGTTTTCATATTGAGTACCATTTAGTTGATAGTCAAAGTAGAACTGAGTAGTTCCAATTAGTCTTTCATCCATAAATAGTCTTAATTCATATGTAAAATTAGGATTTTCACCTTCTTCAGTGTAAGGAAATTCTCCAATTGGATCCTTAATAATTAATTGAACTCGGTTATTCTTATCAAGTGAAGGTTGCATTGGATACGGTAAATTAGGAAAATCAATTGGATATTCAAATTCACCAGTTGTTGAAATATAACTAATAGTCAAGGTTTCAAAAAGAACTGGTGTTTCCCATCTTAGCGTTAATCGATTATATAACTCATTATAGACTATTTCCATCTTTTCCAGCTTGTTTTCGTTAGATTGGGCATTGACTTTAGATCCCCAAGGAAAGAGTAAGGATAGAATTAAGAGAAACATCAATCCCTTTTTCATTTTTTCATCTCCTTAAACTCTTTTAACTTTTTATTGATTTTGAAAGATTCAATCCGTTTGTTCATAAATAGGAACCAAATTAATGCAAGATAACCTAAGATACTAGTAACAATAATTGCTAGAACATTTCTAAACTCTTTAACCTCAAACCAATCGGCTCTCAATGCAAACCAATAAATTATAGCCGTTAAAAGGGAATAGGTAATGGTTATTTGAAGAAATAAAGTCGTATGATTATTCATATAAAACAAGACCAACAGAATGCTCACGATTAAAATTACACCCATAGCAATTAAAATCAAAGTGAAGTCCATATTGTTTTTCTTGAAAACTAAACCTTCAATTGTCGTATAAATACCAATAGCCATCGTAAAAATGATAACAAAGAAGAGTGCTATATTATTAATAATTTGTTTAACTTTTTTCATATCATCACCTACACGTTAAGTTTCTTTTTAAATGCTTGAGCATATACTCGGGTAATTACTACTTTTTCTTCATTATCAAGGATGGCAAGCATCCTTCCATTGACTAATGGCTTAATCTTTTTAATTTTATTTATATTTAGGACAATTGGTTTGGCAACTTGGATAAAAGATGTTGATTCTAACATTGAAGCTAATTCATTTATTTTAAAGTTTACTTCATAAACATCTTGTGGTAGGTAGGCAAATACCTTGTTTTCAACACTTTCAAAATAATAGATATTATCTAGTTGTAATACTTCAAAAACATCATCTTTTTTACCTTGAATTGTGAAGTAATAGGTATTGATAATATTTGCTAGCTTATTGATCTTGTCATCTATTTTAGGACATCTAATGTCTATTTCAATTTCTTTTTGATTTTTGTCTTCGAGGATATTTAATTTCAACCTACCACCTCTTTATTCAATATTATAACACACTTCATCGCATTTTTAAATATTAAAATTAAGAATTTATGGAACAATATAAATATAATACCTCTTAAAAAGGGCAGTGTCAAGAATTTTGTGTAAATACATTTAGAGCCCTTATGTACCCTTGCATAAATTAGTTTATTTATAACGGTTTTCGATTAGTTGATTCAACTCTAAAGTAACAAGACCAAACCCCTTGTGAATCTTACGACTATATCTAATATTAAAATCTTCAAAGATAGCAACA
>DUOG01000032.1 GCA_012838945.1 Acholeplasmataceae bacterium
ATATTCTAATCTTTTTTCCATATTCTCTTTGTATTAAAGATTTCTTGAAAGTAACCCCAAATTGATGAAAATGAGATTAGTGTTTGATAAACAAAGATATAAATAAAAAAATCTAACAAATTAAATCTTATGTTAATCTTAAGTGGTTCTAATACTACTTTCTTCTGAATGGCATACATCAAATAGTAACACGAGAGCAAAACAGGTAGGACAGATAAGGTAAAGGGACCTACAATATAATATAATCCAAAGAAGGAAATAACTAGTCCAGGAACCCAAACAAAAATATAACAAAGATCAATGAGTGGGATTAATAAGTCAATAAAGGTTAAGTATTTGGTATATATTGAACCTTGCTGCCAAGGCTTAATTAATTTTAATCCTTCGATCATTCCTCGTGCCCAGCGGCTCCTCTGAATAATAAAGTCAGATAGTTTTTCTGGTACTACTGTAAATCCTATTGCTCGGGGTTCAAATAAGACTAGTTTTTTCTGTTGTAATAGTTTCCAGGTTAAAATGATATCTTCACCAATATTATTATCCCATCCACCAATATCTTTGATAGTTTTGGTATGATAAATACTAAAAGCTCCTTGAGCAACCAAAGTTGAAGCGAAGAGTGACTGCATGTTTTTTATGGAAGTGATACTTAAGGCATAGTCAAATCTTTGCATTTTAGTAAGAAAGTTAGAGTCATCATTTTCTACTAATAATCCTCCTGCCACTGCTGAAACAAAAGAATTACTGTTGATAATAGTGGAAAGAATATTACTGATGGCACTTTTGTGTAAAGTGGTATCAGCATCTAGTGTTATAAAATAAGGAGATGTTATTTGTTCTAATCCCTTATTTAAAGCATAATTCTTTCCCTTTTTATTCTCGATAAAAAGAGAAATTTCTATTTTAAAATCATTTTGAGCTTTAGTTACTTCATATAGGGTTCCATCAGTGCTCCCATTATCAACGATTATGATATTAAGGGGCCCTTCGTAATCTTGTTTGGTAATGGACTTTATCGTTTGATAAATATGTTTTTCTTCATTAAGGGTTGGAATTAATATTGATATAGGAATATTTTTAAGCCTCGATAGAGGTTTAAAATTAATTAGTATTAAAGAGGCCATCAGGTTAATGCTCAAAAAGCCCGGAATATAGGCAATGCCAGTAATGATGATAATTGCTATGGTCTTATTAAAAAACTGAGAAAGCTCACTAATCCAATACCTTGATAAAATAATGGATATTATCACCCAGAGGCAAGCACAAAGATTCATAATAAAAAAGTAGCGTTTCATGGTATCACCCCCAATGTTCATAATTATTTTTAATCAATAAACTTATTATTATAGATTAATTGTATATAAAAGGATGCAAACTCTAATAATAGAATATAAGGAGGTGACAATATGGCAAATTTATCCCAAAAAGAAACTATGCTATTAAAGGATTTAAAAAGTCATGAAGATTGGTGTATTAGAAAATATACAAATGCCGCAAACCAAGCACAAGATCCTCAGTTGAAACAAGTATTTACGGATCTTGCTAATCAAGAACGGCAACACCTTAATACACTACATCAAATTGAAAGAGGTGAACCAGTGTCAACCGGACAAGGAGGACAAAGCCAATCTCAATACAATTTTGAAATGGCTAATTTAGGACAAACCTCTACCAATCAAAAACAACAAGTCCAACAAGCTAATCAACAATATAAAGCTGAAACTGGTCAGGTGGGACAAACACAACCATCTAATAATCCTTTTACTAGAAGCTATCAACAACAAAGTCAATCTACTCCAGTATCACCGGCAGCCCAACCACAAGCGATGAAACAATCTCCTGGTACGGCCAGCCAAACAGATGTTGACCTTTGTTTTGACTTATTAAATACTGAAAAGTATGTTTCTTCCACCTACAACACCGCAATCTTTGAATTTACTGATCATAGTCATCGAGCTGCTCTTAACCATATTCAAAAAGAAGAACAAGAACATGGTGAAAAGATTTACAATTATCTAAAGAGTAAAGGTGCATATCCAGTTCAGTAAGCAAAAGGGCAATGCCTTCCGGCAATGCCTCTTTTTATTATAGTATTAAATTATAATTTTGGTTCAAAATAGTGATTGAAGGTGAATAATATGTTAGATATGAAAAAATCTTTTTGGTTAGAGTTTTCTAAAAAACAGGATTATCCTAAGTTAAAAGAAAATATTAAGACTGATATTTTAATTATTGGTGGGGGAATAACTGGTATCCTTTGCGCATATGAACTCTCAAATTATTATAAGGATATAACTATTGTTGAACAAAATGAATTGTATCATACCACCACCGGTTATACCACGGGTAAAATTACTTATCAACATGGATATTGTTATGCCAATCTAATTAAAGATAAAGGAATGGCCAGGGCTAAGGATTATTATGAGGCTAATAAAATGGCCTTTGATTATTTGGTTAATCAAATTAAGGAGCATAACATCGATTGTGATTTAGATATCACAGATGCTGTGCTTTATGCTAAAACCAAAGCAGAGTATTATGACTTATTAAAAGAAAGAAGAGCATATGAAGCATTAGGAATTGATCATCACTGGGGTGAAAATCAAATACTCCCTTTTAAGACTTATGCATATCTCAAAGTCCCTGGTCAAGCCTCTTTTAATGTTGTGAAATATTTAGATCATATCTTAGGTAGATTAAGTGATGTCAAGATCTATGAGAATACTAAGGTAACGGAAACAGTCGATAATGATCAGGAAGTTTATGCAATAACCACAGATAACTATAAAATTGAAGCAAAATATATTATCAATGCATCACATTATCCATTTTATAAAGGTTTCAACTTTTATTTCTTAAAGGTTTATCCAACCATTGCTTATGTAGCTGTGGGGAAGGTTCCTCATGAAGAATTGGTTCCTAATGGTCTATATATTAATTCTCAAAATCCTATTTACTCAATTAGGTATGCAGTTAGAGATAATGAGAAATATTTAATGTTGGCGGGCCAAAGTAGGGATGCTAATCAAATTGATGATTTTAAAAAAGAACTTTCAGCATTAAAAACATTTGGTAAAGAAGAATTATCAATTGATGAGTATATATATGAATGGTATAATCAAGACTATGATTCAACCGATATGATACCGCTAATTGGTAGAGTTAAATCATCTCATAGTTATATAGCTACAGCCTTTAAAAAATGGGGAATGACCACTAGTGTTCTGGCTAGTATTATGATTAGGGATTTAATAACTAAAAAGGTTAATAAATATCAAGAGTTGTTCAATCCTAATCGTTCTTTTTTGACCTTTAAAACAATTAAATACAATTTAAAAATGGGAAAAACCTTCTTCAAAACTAAATTACTAAAAGCAATAATTGATAACAATGTTAAAAAAGGAGAAGGTTCAATTGTAAAAATTATTAACAGGAAGTATGGAGTTTATATTGACCAAGATGGAAAGACATATGTAGTCAAGCCAATTTGCCCTCATATGAAGTGTACCTTATTATTTAATAATGTTTCTAAAACATATGACTGTCCATGTCATGGATCCAGATTTCGTTATGATGGGAAGTGTCTTGATGGCCCTGCCCCGCGCGATTTAGAACTCCTTGATATTGATTTAAAAATCCAACCACTTTCCTAAGTGGTTTTTTATATTTTTTAGGTTTAGTGTCAGATTAAAGGGTAATAGCGTATATTAATGAAGAGGAGTAAGGTAGGGAAAGTTATGATTAGAGTTGAAAAATATGGGGGCAGTAGCGTTGCAACAATTGAAAAGATCAATCTTATCGCAAGTTCCATTAAAACAAGGGTTCAAATGGGATATAAAATAGTCGTTGTTACTTCAGCGATGGGGAAAACCACTAATCAGTTAGTTGAACAAGCCAAACAAATAAATCCTAAAATAAGTGGTCGTGAACTAGATGCTCTACTCGCAACTGGTGAAGAACAAGCAGCAGCGATTCTCACTATGGCATTGAATAATATTGGGGTTGATGCCATATCCTTAAATGCCTATCAAGCTAAGATTTATGCAAGCAATGAATACCAAAATGGCTTTATTAAATCAATTGATTTTAAGACAATTATCAAACATTTAAAAGATAATAAAGTAATTGTGCTGACAGGATTTCAAGGGATTGCGAGGGATAAGTCTTTAGTGACTCTGGGCCGAGGGGGCTCAGATACTACTGCGGTGGCACTTGCGGTGGGGCTAAAGTGTCCTTGTTATATCTATTCTGATGTTGATGGTGTATATACGATTGATCCCAGACTTTATCCTTCGGCTAGGCATTTGAAGGAAGTAAGTTATGATGAAATGATTGAACTAGCGTCCAGTGGAAGTGAGGTCTTTGTCACTAGGGCTGCTCTTCTGGCGAAGTATTATCAAGTCCCTACAATCCTCTTGGAGTCGATGAAAGAAGGAGGGACTAACCTAGTGAACGAACTTTTAGAAAAGCGAGAGATAAGTGGAATCAGTGTTAAAAGCAATTTGGTTTATATAAAAATCATCGTTAGTGACTTGGATGAAAGGAAACTAGGTATAATTTTTGACCTTATAAATAAATGTGGTTTATTAATTGGGATGGTATTTTATGATAAGAATTCCAATCTAATCGCCTTTACCATCAATAAAAATGATGAATTAAAATTTGATGAAATTATCTTAGATTTAAAAAATAATCAGGAATTAAAATCTATTAATGTTAATAAGGAATATTGTTATGACAAACTAACAATAGTCGGTCATGGGATTAATCAATATCCCGGTATTATCAGTAAAATATATACTGTGCTTGCTAGTGAAAAGATCATTATTTATCAAATGACATCTAATGAGATGAGTATTTCCCTTCTTATCAACAAGAAAGATTTATCGAAAACGCTAGAATTATTAGTGAAAACTTTTGAGTTAGGAAGGTAAATGATAAGGGAAAATCTCCTAGTTTGATGTGCTTTATAAGTGGTAGTTTGATTGTATAAATTATTATAATATGATATAATTTGGCAAACAGCAATAAAATTAAAGTATATAAAAAGATTAGAAGAGAGATGGTTTTTATATGACGGTTGAAAATATAAATATTTTAAATGAATATCTGACTATTTTTCCTGAACTTTCTTCCCGCGATCAAAAGCAAATAATTGACGGTTCTTCTTTTCACAAGTATAAAAAAGGAGAGCAAATATATAATGTTACGCGCACATGCAATGGTATAATGATAGTAAAGAGTGGACAATTACGAACCTACATGCTTTCAGATGAAGGTAAGGAAATCACTCTCTATCGACTATTACCAGGCGATGTGTGTGTAATGACATCATCGTGCCTTTTTAATAATTTGGATATCGAGATTCATATCTTAGTTGAAAAACCAACCGAAGTAATTATTATACCGTATCAAATCTTAGATTCAATGCGGAAAGAAAATAGTATGGTTGACCGTTTTCTCCTAGACATCATCAGTCAACGCTTTAGTGAAGTAATGTGGGTAATGGAACAAGTTGTTTTTAGTCCCATGTTGAAGAGGGTGGCCGAATGTTTAGTTAATCACTGGTCTCTTGCTGATTCAGATGTAGTGAGAATTACTCATGGAGAGATTGCTAATGACTTGGGAACGGCTCGAGAAGTAGTGACAAGACTTTTAGACTATCTTCAAAATGATAATGTTATCAAGCAAGAACGAGGGAAGATAACAATCTTGGATCCACTTAAATTACAGACATTATATAAGTAGGCGCGTTAAGTGATTTTGTTACATACAAATGGTTAGTTAAATACTATAATATAGTAAAAGATTATGGAGGTATCAAAATGCAAACAACACAAGTGAAAGAAGTAACCATTACAAAAGATAATTTTAATGAAATAGTGGCGAATGCGACTAAACCAGTTCTTATTGACTTTTGGGCAGGTTGGTGTATGCCATGTCGCATGCAAGGTCCAATTCTAACTCAAGTCGCTGAAGAAGCAGGAGACCGAGCTATCGTGGGAAAAGTTAATGTTGACGAAGAACCAGAATTAGCCCGTGAATTTGGTATTATGAGTATTCCAACATTAGTAGTTATCGAAAATGGAAAAATAACTGCTCAATCAAATGGAGTTACTCCAAAAGACCGTCTCTTAAAAATGCTAAATTTAAAGTAGACAAAAATCAATGATTCTAAAACCCGATAATTCGGGTTTTTTATTTTCACATAAAAAATTTATTGATAGACAATAAGTAACCGATTGTGTTATAATGAAACCGTAAACGTTTTTATAAAGGAGAAGGCAAAATGTTAAAAGTGAAGAGAATTTTAATAATGGTTTTACTCGTTTGTGGATTGTGTCTAATGAACACATCCGTCCAAGCCGCTGGTGAACTTTCACCAATTTTAAAGGCTGATGGTACCAATTTAATATATCGTGGAACCAATAATAATGTAATGGGTTTAACTAATTATGAATATAAAGTCCAAGATTTTCGTTCGACTTGGGTAGCTACTGTATCCAATCTTGATATTGATAAACAAACATCAATCGAAAGTTATAAGGCTAACTTAAAAACAATTATCAATGATTTGAAATCTTGGGGAATGAATGCCATCATTTTTCAAATTCGTCCGATGAATGATTCCTTTTATGAGTCAGAATTAAATCACTGGTCCGAATTCCTTAATAATGGGGAAGACCCAGGTTGGGATATGTTAGGATGGCTAATTGAAGAAAGTCATAAAGCCGGTTTAGAATTCCATGCTTGGTTGAATCCTTATCGGATTGCTGGAGGGAATGTTGAATCAATTGAAGAATATGCTCAATCAGTCGCAGCCAAAAACGCCCTTCATGGTAAAAACAATCTGGCAAGTAATCCTGATATGCTCTTAAAAACATCAGCTGGAGGATTAATCTTTAATCCAGGTGAACCAGCAGTACGTCAGTTCTTAATTGACACGGTTGCTGAAATTGTGGAAAACTATGATGTTGATGCTATTCATTTTGATGACTATTTCTATGCTCAACTAGCAAATGATAGTGCTGATAATATTACAATGCAAAAGTATCCGATTGCGGGGATAAATAATAAAGCCGATTGGCGCCGTGAACAAGTCACTACTTTTATTAGAGACTTAAGCAACTATTTAAAAGATTTCAACGCCCGCAATAACCGTGTAATTCAATTAGGTATTTCGCCAACTGGAATCTGGGCCAATAAATCAAGTAATCCTAATGGATCTAATACGGCAGGATTCGAACACTACGGACACTATTTATATGCAGATACAAGAAAATGGGTTAAGGAAAACTATTTAGATTATATTTTACCTCAAACTTATTGGGGATTAGAACATACAACTGCACCATTTGCTGATCTAGCAAAATGGTGGGCTGAACAAGTTCGAGGAACAAATGTCAACCTGTATCTAGGTAATGGTCTATATATGGAACGACCGGGATATGATCGGGCTGATTGGCTCAATAAACCTAATGAAATTGACAATCAGTTAAAAGTAATGGGGGTTTATCCCGAAATTCAAGGTTATTGTTTCTTCCGTTATGAAACAGTAAAAACGGCTACTCCTCAATATATATCTGGTTATAATGGTATCCAATTAATTAAAAATGATTATTGGAAGACCCTTATTCCAGGTGCACCATTAAGACGTTATCTTGATGTGGTAACCGATGCACCAGTTAATCTTAGACAGTATGATACAACCATTACATGGAATGAAGTAGATAATGCTCGTGGATATGTGGTTTACAAAGTAGAAAAAGGAGTAAACCTTGATCAAAATAATCCAAAGCACATTTATACTTATTTAGCATCTAACTCAGTAACTATTGAAGATAGTGAAAACTATGATATCTATGTAGCAAGTGTCAGTAAAGCAAATCATATCTCAAGTGCTACTAAATATGAGTTCTCCTTAGATTCGGTGGAAAACATCATCCAGGCAATTGATAATTTACCAACGCCTGTATCGCTAGATGACCAACCAATTGTAACAGCTATTAGAAATGCTTATGATAATTTAAACTCAAGCGATAAAGCCCTAATTACAAATTATCAAAAACTAGTTGCTGCTGAAG
>DUOG01000033.1 GCA_012838945.1 Acholeplasmataceae bacterium
ACTTTTGCAATCAAAAATTGCCTAAAAATACCTAAAAAGACGCGATTTTCGCGTCTTTTAGCTTATTCTTGATAAAATGCATTAGGCAAATCGAGAATCTTTGGTCTCTTAGTTACTGAAAAATTTGATGAATTTATCCGATAGGTATTTGACTTATTTCCTTCTATTTGTTCTGGATTAGAGAAATATAACTCGCTATTACCTTTTATTTCGACTCCTAGCAAACTAATGACTCTAATTTTAATCTCAACCTTTGAAAAGTCATTTACAATATTAGGATTAAAGAAATCATCTTTTTTAACTATCAAATTAACAATAGTGTTTTTTCGTTTGGTATGTTCGTTATATAAGATGTAAGTTTTAGTTTCTTCCAAAGATGGAGGAGTAATAAATTCAAATCTGTTATCTTGACGATAAAATCGAAGTCGATCAAAAGCAATACTAGCTACTGTTTTCCCTTCGACAACTCTAAAGGGAATCTTTATTGAGATAAACTGATACTTCTCAGGATTTTGAAGGATATCTTCTTCATCAAGAGACTTTTCAATCATGTGAAATTCCATTTTTCCCTTTAGAATATAATTTTCCACATAACGAGTTGACTCTGGATACATCAACATTCGATCCATAAATTCAATGATAGAGTAATTTGCTGAAGCAAATTGAAGTTCGCGAAATAATTCAGCGCGTCGATCCATATCTTCATTAATCTTACTAACAGTTTTATTATGATTAAAAACCAAAAAACTAAAAATGCTTGTAGAAACAAATGATGCAAATGCAACTAGCAAAGTTGCAATACGAATCCCAATAACATCAAACCGAGCAGCTAACTCTTCACCAAAAAACAATGATATTATGGCTAAGGTAAATACAGTTGTTCCCACAATAATCATAGCCATTAAAATTCTATTTCTATACTTCTTCATTTTTTCCTCTCATTCTACTTCTTATCTTCTCATTGTAATCGCATTAATTGTCGCGAGCCAACTTATAATTCGATATCCTTTTTTATTAGAAACGGCATTTTCTTTGCAGATTTCGATAAATAATTCATAACTCAATTGGGGATTTAACTGTAATGCTAAAGCATATAGACCTGATAGTTGAGGGATACTGTAACTAGCACTCCCCACTGGATCATATAGATAATCTTTTTCAGTTAAATATGAAGCTACTACCTTCCCACCAGTTACAAAGTTTAACCTCTTCTTTGAGTCAACTCCAAAGAATGGTGGCAAGTAATAATTGTCTATATTTTCAAAATCATCAGTCGGTTTACAATCTAAATAGCGGAAGTCCTCGAAAAACTTAGGTAAATCAATCACCGTGCATCCAAGTCTTCCTAACTCAACTCGTAATTGAGCTGCTTCTGCTTGCAATTCCAATGGTCCGTAAAATAGCCACGAATTAGACATATTGACTATTCTAATTGGATAGCCATTTTTAATTTTATCTTTAATGTCCGTTAAACATTTAATCGCAAAACTAACAATACATTGGTGTTTTTCGGGCTTGGTATCACCAAAGTATGGTTGACCGCCATAGAATAGTACTTCAACCCCTGGCGCAATCCCCAAGGTCTCCCCACAAAGATGAGACAAAACCGCCAAGCCATGAAAATGAGAAACATTGAATCGCTCATCTAATATTATATATTTCTTTATCTTGTCCTTAATCTCAATGTGATTTATGCTAGTGGGATGATCAATCACGGCTACCAAAATCCCTTTTCCGGTAATACCTAATTGATGAACCTCTTTAAACTGATATCCCAACTGTCTGTTTTTTAAAATTGTATTGGGATTAAAACCTTTAGGTAATAATTTAGGCCACTTTGTGCTGGAATCAAAGGGCACCTTCAATAATAAATCAAGATCAATATTACTTAAATCATGTTTTCTTAAGTCCTGATAACAAAATCCCCAAAGTGGAAAAATATTAGTCCCTTGGCCTAGTTGTTCAGTATCTTTTAGTTGTTCTTTAAGCCATTCATTAGTTATTGATTTGGGAATTAGTATATTGGAAGTAATGCCAGCTTTCCATTCTATTAAGCTACTACTCATAGAACCCTCCTTAACTAATTTATTCAAACCTTTTTCAACTATTTAGAAATGCTAAGGATTCCTTTTATAACTACAATAATCCCTGTTCATAAGTCTCCCTTTACATTCTATTATTATTTTAACACATAATAGAATATAATTCAAAAAATTTTTCTCGGCGAACAAAAATGATTTTTAAGTTAGTTAGATAAAGAAAGACCATCAATTTTTTCTTGATGGTCATTTAATAAATATAGTAACTATTAAATTGTCTTCTATACCTTTGAAGGTAACCTTACCAAAATCCACGCCAAATTTTTCTTTTGCTTGATTAAGAACCTTTTCAACCGATTCTTGATGAATATCATTAGGAATACTAACTTGATCTGAAAAACCTTTTCCCATTAAGCGTGGTAAGAAACCTTCATCCAGAGATATTTCATATGGTTGATTGCGTTCAATTATTTTTTCGGTTTTACTTTGAAATATTTGATCACAAGTTACATTACGATCAAACTTCCAACTATATTTTTGGGGTGTAATTCCTTTTTGATTAATTATTTTCCAATATTCCTGGTAAAGATAATTAACAATTTCGAAATAATGTGAATTATCGAAAGGCGTGGTAACATTTTGACCAGGTCGGTCATCTAAGCAAAGGTAAGCACCGCCTCTTTTTAGAACTCTCCATATTTCTTTTATAACCTTTTCAGGATTAGATATAAGATGTAAGACACCATTTGCGACGACGGTATCAACACTTTCATCAGCAAGGGGAATCGCTAAAGCATTCATCCGGGCCAATGTTACCTTTTTTAATGATACATCATTATAGGATGCTCTTTCTTGAAGAAGTCTCATCATTTTATTTGAAATATCCCCAGCAATTATCTTTATCCCTAGTGATGCTGCTGGGACAGTGAAACAACCATCACCACAAGCTAAATCAAGGAAGATTCCATCCTTGGTATATTCAGCAATTTCTTTGGCGAAAAGGTAATCTGGATCACTTATTAGAAATCTTCTTGCTCCTGAATAACTCTCGCCAATATGTTAATATCCAATATATTTTCCTTGGTCACCATCAATGACGAAATCAGGCATATCAGTTAATTGCCAAATGTCATTATTATTTGCTACCTGATGTTTACATTTATGACATCGAGGTAAATTAATCACCGCATTACATTTAGGACATAGAATCATATTTACTTCCATATTAATTTAAACAATTTCATAAATAAGTGTTGTTCGTATAACCATTTAGCAATACCAAACTCACCTTCAGCTAGCTTCATATCCTTAATCAGCCATTCACTTGCTTCTGGCAAGAATGAGCCATTAATAACAAATGATAGACCAAACAAGATGATAATAACTATTAAGGCTCCTTCAACAAACCCTAATATTGCACCTAGGAGACGATCAATTCCACCGATGATGCGGTTTTTTGCTAAAGCCTTAAATAATTTCTTCAATATTTGAATTATAATAATACTTACTATAAACAAGACAACAAAAGATATGATAATCATTATCAAAGAAGTTAATGGCTCACTAAATAAATTTCCAACGGTAGTTTCAGCTGTTACTTCTGGTAAGAGCTTAACAATTTTATCCTTTAATAGTGATGTCATAAAGTTTGGTAATTTGAGCGCTGTCAGAGCTTCCTCAACAACTTCAACTTGATTATCAGGTGAAATTGTCCGTGAGAAAAGTTCGTTTTTCTCGACTAACCAACTAACAATCTTACTTGAAATACTATCATCGATTGTACTATTTTTTGCTAGAAAAACTGATGCTGGTTTAGCGAGGAAAAATGAAATAATGAAAGCAGCAAACTTGCGGATTAATCGAAATAGTTTTTCAATGAACCCTAATTTAATGCCTATAATTGTACTTATCAAGATTATAGCTAAAACAATAATATCCATTATGCCAAAACTCATAGTATCTCACCTATTCTTTCTTAAATTATTATATCATAATAAAATTTAAAATTCGATAAAAATGGCTAAGAAAGAACAAAAAGTCTAGGGAAAATTCCCTAGACCAATTTATTATGCCAAGTGTTCTACCGTTTTAAATTCATAACCTTGGTCCTTAAGACTATCAATAATCTTTGATAGTGCATCAGCATTATCTTTGGAAACAGTATGTAGTAGGATAACTGCTCCAGGGTGGATATTTTTCATCACATATTCATGTGTAAACTCTGGACCACGTTTATCCCCTGTATTCCAATCACAATATGCCAGTGACCAAAAAATTGTTTTGTAGCCTAACTTTTGAACTGTCAAGAGCGATTCCCGATTAAATTCCCCTGATGGTGGTCTAAAGAAAGGATCTAATGGTTTATTAGTTAATTTAAAGTACTCTTCTTCTAAGCGGCAAAGATCTGCCTTTAATTCCTCTTCACTCATCTTTGTAATATTGCGATGAGAATAGGTATGACTTCCCACTAGATGTCCTTCATCAACCATCCGCTTGGTCAAATCAGGGAACCTTTTAACCATATCTCCTAAAATAAAGAAGGTTGCTCTTACTTTCTTATCACGTAAGGTGTCTAATATTTGAGGTAAAACGCCATTATCAAAGCCAGAGTCAAAAGTTAAGTATACTTCTTTCTTTAAGGTGTTACCAACATAATAGGTAGAAGTATTTTCAATCTCTTTGGCGAGGATACCAATGTCTGGTGGCAAGTGATCGTTATTTTTTCGAAAACCCCAACCATAACTCCTCGCACTAACGGTTATCGGCATAATAAATGCAAATGTGAATACCAATAAAAGTGTTTTTATCGGTTTTAATATTAATCGCTTTTCGATAAAAAAACCTCCTTTTTAGTATTCACATATATTATATACTGCTAAATAAGTTTATGCCTTTCTTTTTTTACCATGTTCTAAATATTGATAATAATTATATACTAATCCTAAAATAAAAACGTAACTTAAAAAATATAACCAAATTAAAATTGCGAAAATACTAGAAAATGTTCCATATATTATCGAATTATTTTTATTGATTGAAAAATAATAACGTAAAATAATCGTTAGTAAATACCAAATAACCGTCACTAAAAAAGATGAAAACAACACTTTTCTAAATGTAATTTTGATGGGAATAATATATTTATATAATAATAAAACAAAAACAGCAATTCCAAATAAGTTAATTAAAAAGGGAATGACATCGGTAAAGAGAAAACGAAAGATAAATATAGGCGGAAGTGTTTCTTTATAAAAACTACCAATTAAGTAATTTAATGATATCATTAACACTACATCAAAAAACAATAAAAATACCGCAAACAGCATCATAACAAATGATCTAATCCTTAGCTTTAAAGTGTTACGGTTTTTTACTTCAACATACACTAAATCGCTAATACGATTTAAGGCATTCATCAGTTTAGATGAAATCCAAATCATATTAAATAAAAACAATGCCCCCGCAAACCCCTTCATTTGCATTGGAGTCTTAGTTAAAAGAATCGTATTAATTATTGATGCTGCTGTTTCATTAAGATTTTCTTCAAAAAAGCCAATATTGAATTGATAAAGCATTCTGAATACTTCACTTAACAGCATCAATAATGGCACAAAAACACTCAAAATATAAAAAACGATTGCAGCAGAAAAGATGGAAATATCATAATCTTTAGTTAACAATTTAAATCTCTTATACGATCTTTTAAGCCAAGAAAAAAGATTGTAAAAAACATTGTTCTTCTTCATAACAATATTTTATTACAATCCTTTTAAAATATACTTTAGAGAAGGTGGATGTTAAGACATTGAAGTCGTTCGATTTCTTCTTCAGGCCAAGCTGAAGCTTGAACTTCCCCAATATGAACTTTTTTCAAGAAAAACATACATAAACGAGATTGGCCAATACCGCCACCAATCGTTTGAGGTAATTCATCATTTAATACTGCTTGAACATATGGAAGTTCCAATTTATTTTCTTCTTTTCGGTGCTTAAGTTGAGCAAGCAATGATTCCTTATTGACCCTTATTCCCATAGATGATAATTCAAGTGATATTTGAAGTGGCTCGTACCAAACTAAAATATCTCCATTGAGCATCCAATCATCATAGTCAGCTGCCCGTCCATCATGAGCTTTATTATTAGAAAGAGGCCAACCTATTTTATAAATAAAAACTGATCCAAATTCTTTACAAATTGCATGTTCTCTTTCTTTTGAGGATAGATTAGGATATCTTTGATATAGTTCTTCTGATGAGATAAACTTGATATCTTTAGATAGGACAGGAGTTATTATTGGGTACTTTTTGTAAACCTTTTGTTCAATTGATTTAATGGTTTGATAGATTTTTCGAACAACTTTTTTCAAATAGTTTAAATTACGATCACTAGGATTGATAATCTTTTCCCAATCCCATTGGTCAACATATATTGAATGAATTGGATCAATATCCTCATCACAACGAATCGCATTCATATCAGTGTATAAACCTTTTCCTGCTTCAAAGTTATATTTCTTTAAGGCCATCCGTTTCCACTTAGCAAGTGATTGAACAATTTCCAGCTCCGTTTTGTTTTTTAAAGTAAAACTAACGGTCCGTTCAACTCCATTTAGATAGTCATTGAGACCACTCTTGGGCTCAACAAAAAGTGGGGCTGATACTCTGATCAAATCTAAGTTTTTACTGAGTTCTTTTTCAAAGTTATCTTTGACAAACTTAATCGCAATCTCAGTTTCTATTACATCTAATAATGGCTGGTAGTTCTCCGGCAATATAAATTTCATAGTCTTCCTCCTATAATATCTAATTATATTATTTAATGAAGATTTTTAGGGAAAAATTAATAATAATATTAATTATGAGCCTATAAAAGACAAAAAGAAGCTTACGCTTCTCTTCGATTAAAATTCTTTGCTTTTTTTGCAGCTCTACAATCACGGCAGCGAACTGGTTCACTAGTTAAGCCTTTTTCTTTGTAGAATGCTTGTTCGCCTTCAGTAAATACAAATTCTGTACCACAATCTTTGCAAACAATTACTTTGTCAGCCATTGATAACTTTCCTCCATTTAAAATATTTTTTGGTGATATTTTTAAATTTACATACTTTTAACCTTACATAACATTTCTTGATTTAATGTCGTTAAACATTTAGGAATACTTTAAATGTGGAAAGTATTGTTTTTAAAATTTATCACTATTAATAGTATATCACAAATACAATTTTTATGCAATCATTTATGAAATAATTTATTAAATAAATATATTTTTGTATATAAAAACGCCAATAACTACGGAAATAATCCAAAATACAATGAAAAGTCCTATTTTAATGTATCGCTTCAGACGATAATTCTTAACATAACCAACTCCTGTATATTGAGAAATCATGTCGATCTTCTCTTCAAGATCCTGATTCTTCTTTATAAGTTCCTTAATTTGTTGATCTAATATATCTATTGCAAGATTGGTGTTTTTATTATAGTTAATCAAATTATTCATAAGTCTTGTTTCCTTTTCTGAAAATCTTTTAAACTCATTTGCATATCTTGTCTTTTCATCTTCAGCAATTCGTTCTTTAACTGCTTTTCCTAAAGGCAGGTAGTGTTTAACTACTTGTTCTATTTCTTCATCAGTTAAAATTGTGTCCAATGCTTTAGTTGGATTTTCTATTGCATTAAGCAAAAACTCTCGGGCATAATTTATCTTTTGATCTTCGCTTAAATCAAGATTTAACTTCGTAGCTATTTCTTCTAAAGTAGTTAAATCTAAATTATTCATAACTGTTTTCTTAAGATCTAAATTTTCATCTCTTTCATCAATAGTCTTATTAATTTGATGGGCGAGAATCAAACTTTGTACATTGTCTTCAGAAGCAAACCGATACTTTAGAATGAAATAAATTATTTGAAAATAATCAAATTCTTTTTTTATCCGATTAATGATTATAGGGTAAGGTTGTCCATCAAGAAAACCAGAACTATCACAGACCACTTCATTTAGCGTATTGTAATAATCAATAAATCTTTCATCTTCATCGTTACTTGCCAGCAATGAAAGTTCAGGAAAGAATTTATCATTAACACCCATAATATATTGATTACTAATAACCTCTTCCCAAAACAATTCTTTGAATCGAGGTAATATATTCACTTTTTCTAAACTAAATAAAATTGATTCCAATTCGAACTCACAAAATGATTCTAAATTTTCCAAATGATTTTTATTATAATAGTTCCATATTTCACTATCTTCATTTTTAATTTCGTCTTCAATTAGAGTTTTAAGCACCTGATAGCGAATACTTCGCGGAATAAAGACTTCACGGTCTTTAAAAAATATTTGAATTAAATTAACTGGTACTTTGGAAATCTTTCTAGAAAGCTGATCAATTGCCACCTTATCACCTACCTTTTATTTTGTGCAAGATTTTGAAGGTATGTTGGATTGTTTGCTCGAGAAAGAGCTTCATCAAAAGTAATATGACCCTGTTTAACTAGATTTAAAAGTGAATCTTCAATAGTAATCATACCAACGTTTTTGCTAATCTGAATGTTTGAGTCAATTTGATGGTTTTTATTTTCCCGAATTAGGTTTTGAATAGCACTATTTACAATTAGTATTTCAGTTGCACAAACCCGTCCTTTGCCATCAAGTCTTGGAATTAACTGTTGGGAAACAACCGCCTTCAATACAGTCGAAAGTTGAGCCGCCACACTTGCTTGTTGGGATGCTTCAAAAGAAGAAATAATTCGGTCGATTGTTTTAGAAGCTGATTTAGTATGAAGCGTGGAAAAAACTAAGTGTCCGGTTTCTGCTGCCGCAATAACCGTTGAGATAGTTTCCAAATCGCGCATTTCTCCAACAAAAATGACATCTGGGTCTTCCCGAAGAGCAGCCCTCAAAGCCCCCGCAAAACTATCGCAGTCGCTTCCTAGTTCCCGTTGTGAGATGATACTCTTATTATTTTCATATCGATATTCAATTGGATCTTCAATGGTAATGATATGATAATTATATTTCTTATTAATTTCATTAATTATACTAGCAAGGGTTGTTGATTTCCCACTACCAGTGGTTCCGGTTACTATTACTAAACCAGTCCTAAAATCAGCAAAATTTTTAACCACTTCAGGTAATCCTAAAGTTTCAAAAGAAGGAACCTTAATCGGTAAGAGCCGGGTTACAATCGCTCCTGTACCGCTTTGACGATAAATATTGATTCTAAAATATCCGAGTTTTTCAACAACAATACCCATATCAACTGAACCAGTTTGAGAATAGGTTTCTCGGTGCAGATCAGTAGTAATTAAGTGATCAATGATTTCATTCATTAGATCATTACTGATGACATATTGATTGCTAATTTCGCGTAAAACCCCTGATACTCGTATATAAGGCTTGTAACCAACCTTAAGATGCAAGTCAGAAGCATTTTCTTGTAGCCCAATTGCTAGCCATTCGACAAATAATTGATAACCGTTATTTTGCATACTATCACCCTATAATAAAATAATACTCGATTCATTATAACATAAATCGAGTATCTTTCCTTTAATAAATATAATTAACCATTAATCAATTTTAATAGTTCTTGTGGTTCACTAATAATATGATTCGCTCCAGCACTCACTAATTCCTCTTTGTCTCTAAACCCCCATAATACTCCAACCGCAGTAACATCGGCTGAAGTTGCTGTTTCCATATCGATTTTAGTATCACCAACATATAAGGTCTCTTCTTTTTTTACCTTCACTTCCTGTAAGATATCAAATACTCCATCTGGTGCCGGTTTAATTTGACGATGAGGACGCGCCCCAAAAATACAAGCAAATTCATAATCTGGAAAATATTCTTTTACTACTTGTAAAGTATCAGCATGTGGTTTATTTGATAATACCGCAACCTTGGTTCCTCTTTCTTTTAAGGAAAGCAGTAATTCTTGGATTCCTTGATAAGGTTTCGTTTTATTTTTTTGCCACATTCCATAGTAATGCATATAGTCAGCATATACTTTTTGCCACTCTTCTTGAGTGTGTTTTTGATTAGCTAGTACTTTATCAACTAATATTTTTACTCCTTGTCCGACAAAATATCGATATGAATTCGTTGGGTAAGGATCAAATCCATTCTTAGTTAAAGCTTCATTCATTGAATTAGCAATATCATCAATTGTATTTAACAATGTACCATCTAAGTCAAATATCACTAGTTTATATTTCATAAATTATTTCTCCTTATCTTGTAATTCTTTTAGTTTCTCTAAGAAGACTAGGTTTGCTGGGATTTCTTTGTTCTGTTTAGCCATGTATTTAGAGATATCACGTTTAGTCATTTGTCCGCGAGCATTCTTTTGTTTTTCATGATAAAAGCTTACCTTTTCTTTATATCCACACACACATACATAATAGTCATCAGTTGATGATGGTATCTTTTCCAAAAGCTTATGACAGGTTGGACATCTTAGATTAGTAAAAAACGCAAGTTGTTTTCGGTAACGACATGAGCGGTTGGAACACACCAACATTTTACCTCTTTTATTTTTTACTTCAAGCAGATTTTGATCACACTCTGGACATTTCTTTCTTGTCAAGTTATCATGTCGGTAACTCTCGTTACTATTTTTTATTGAATCAACCAGTCTTTTAGTATACTCTTCCATCTCCTTGATAAAGGCTTCACTTTTTCTTTTCCCTTGACTAATTAAAGTCAATTCCTTTTCCCATTTTGCTGTTAGCTCAGGGCTTTTTAGATGCTTTGGAACTAGGTTTATCAATTGAATTCCTTTGGAAGTAGGATAGATTGTTTTACCTTTTAACTCAGCATAACCGGCTGAAAAGATTCTTTCAATAATTTCTGCTCTAGTTGCTGGGGTTCCAATTCCACAGGCCTCTTCTAGAATTACTTTCATTTCTTCATTATCGATAAACTTACCTGGATGTTCCATAGCGCTTAAAAGTGTTGCTTCAGTATAACGAGCAGGAGGAGTTGTCAATCCACTTTTTAAATTTGCCTTTTCTATGGTTAAACTTTCATTTAAAGTAAACCTTGGTAGGTATGCCTTTTCTTCATTTTCTTCTTGATATGCTTTAAAGACTGAATAAAAGCCACTATCGATAACTATTTTCCCTTTGGTGCGATAGTCATATGAGCCAATATTCAAAAGAATTTGGGTTTCTTCATATTGATAATCATCCATAAAAGCAGCTAAAAATCGTTTCAAAACCAGTTCATATATTTTCTTTTGATCGCTGCTTAAGTAATTAATATTCACCTTTTCACCAGTTGGGATAATTGCATGGTGATCAGTAACCTTGCTGTTATTAAAGATTCGTTTATTATTCTTTAGTGGTCTTTTTAATAGATCTTCCCCAACCTTTACATACTCGCCAAATAGACCATTCTTAATTCTTTCAAAAATAGTTTGAAAAATATCCGTACTCAAATATTTAGAATCAGTCCGAGGATATGTTAAATATTTGTGTTTTTCATAAAGGTCTTGCACTAGGTCTAAAGTCTTTTTTGCAGAGAAAGAGAAAAAGCGATTGGCATCACGTTGTAGTTCAGTAAGATCATAAAGAAGAGGCGGTTGTTCTTTCTTTAATGTCTTCTTGATATCTTTAACATTAGCCTTTTTATTTCTACTGTTATTTAGTATTTCTTCGGCTTCTTCTTTACTAAATATTCTAGTTTCCTTATTTTTATTAATATACGTAAAAGGTACTCCTTTTACCGTAAGCACTATTTCATAAAATGATTGGGGAACAAAGGAATTAATTTCTTCTTCTCTTTGAACAATCATCGCCAAGGTTGGTGTTTGAACCCGCCCAGCGGAAAGTGAATCATTATATTTACAAGTTAGTGCCCTGGTAACATTTAACCCCACCAACCAATCAGCAATCGATCTAGCTTGGGCTGAAGCATGTAGATTTAAAAACTCATTCCCAGGACGGATCTTTTTAAAACCTTCTTTAATGGCTTGATCAGTCAAAGAACTAATCCAAAGCCTTTTTATTGGTTTTCTAAAACGACATTTTTCAATGATCCATCTTGCGACAAGCTCTCCTTCTCGCCCAGCATCAGTAGCAATTATCAATTCATCAACATCAGGACGATTTAATAACCTATTTACCACGTTGTATTGTTTTGATGTTTCTTTTATAACTACCAATTTAGTACGCTCAGGAATCATTGGTAAAGTCTCAAGTTTCCATTCTTTCCATTTATCAGTGTATTGTTCGGGCACAGCAAGCGTAACCAAGTGTCCTAAAGCCCAAGTAACAATATATTTATGATTATATAAATAGCCATTATCTTTATTATGGCACCCTAATACCCTAGCAATTTCTCGTCCCACTGATGGCTTTTCAGCTAATACGACTGTTCTACTCATAGTCATTCCTCATTTCTACATAACAATGTTAATTATATCATTTATCATAGGATCATGCAAATAAGTGCCTTCCATAAAATAAAAGCTGTGCAATAATCGCACAGCTATATTTTTGGTCTTCTTGTACTGATAGTATAAACATAATTTTGATCAATATTGATTACTGTATATAATTTTGGATCATATTCGCTCACTTTTTTCTGAATGAGGTCTTGTACTTCTTTTGGTGTTTTATCATATTGAGGAGGTAGTTCAACGTCAAAGATTAAATTAGTATGGGTTACCCCTTTGACCACTCGAAAATCATGAAATGTTAGTTCTGGATCAATCTCATGGAGTAACTCTTCAACCTTTTCTCTCAAGGAAATGGTAACCGGGTCATTAGTGTTAACTGGGTCCATATGAACTACTAATTCAATATTTAAGTCTTTCTTAAAGTCATATTCGATATTATCAATCATATCATGACTTTCATTAATATCTATTTCACTATCAACTTCAACATGAACAGTAACAAAAGTACGATGAGGACCATAACTGTGAACAATTAAATCATGAATCCCTAAGACTCCATCATATGAGTGAAGCTTATCACTTATTTTTTTCACAAATTCTTCATCGGGAGCAACACCAATTAGTAAATTACTAGTATCTTTGATAAGTTTTATACCTGAATAGATGATAAACAATGATACAACTAATCCCATATAACCATCAAGATTAAAACCGGCTAACTTACTAACAATTAGTGAAACAATCACGGCTGTAGTTGAAATACAATCATTTAAACTATCGGTTGCGGTGGCAATGAGGGTTTGGGAATCAATCAGTTTGCCGATGCTACGATAAACGTAAACTTGGAGAAGTTTGACAAGTATAGAAACAATCAATAATGCAATTACTAAATAACTAAAGATAGTTGTTGTTGGATTGATAATCTTTTGGATCGAATTAATGGTAAGGTTTACACCAATGATCATTATTATGATTGAGATAATCAATCCCGCAACATATTCAATTCGTTCATGACCATAAGGGTGTTCTGCATCAGCTGGAGCCTTTGATAATTTAAAACCAATTAAGGTAATAATTGATGACCCTGCATCGGATAAATTGTTAATACCTTCAGCAATTATCGCAATACTACTAGTCACCAAACCACTTATTATTTTTACCACACATAAAATAACATTAGTGACTAAACCAAAGATTCCGCCTAATTTTCCATAGTTAGCTCGTACTTTAGGTTTATTGTAATTTTCATAATCTTTAATAAATATTTTTGCTAGAAATTTTACCAATAGATTTCTCCCCTTTTATAAATTGTTGAATGACTTCACTCCTTGAGTCATCAATAACTTCCAACATATTAAATTTAATGTAGTATATACTAATGCAATAATTGCGCCATAAACTTCAAACCTGATTAGTGTTTCAGATAAGATTATCGGAACAAAAATGATAGTAGGGACAATCATTGCTGGCAGAATGCTTAAAAGGACACTCACACTTTGTTTTACTACCGCAACATCATTTTGCCATTCCATTTTCGGAAACCATAAGTTAATAAGCAAGCCACTTAAGCCAGTAAAAATACTAACAAGGACACAAATTATCATAATGATAAGAGTGCGAAGAATTCTAAGTTCCATTGTAAACTTTAGAATAACGCAAGCAATGAGCGATACTGGCGCAATCAATAAAATATTAAAGCCTGCCTTAGCTAAGAAAATAGACCTTGGTGATATTGGATGAACCTTTAATATCCAAATATTCTTCCCTTCCATTGATATTGAGGAGGCACTGACAGTGGTCATACCTATCATGAAAATGAATCCCGCCACAATTATATAAGGCTTATACAAAACAGCAAGCGGAACTGTTTCTATCATATCTTTTATAAAGAAAGAGTACACTGATATTCCAATAATAAACAATGGACCAATGATTGTATTAATAACATAAATTGGACTACTTAAGTATCGCTTGCCTTCTTTTACTAAAAGTGATGTAAACACAGAACGCTTTTTGAATTTGAGTTCTTTATTACTTGAGACATACTTAGCTTTAGGAATTCCAAAACTCTTTGAGAAAAGGTACACCCCAATAATAAACGGAATGATTATTAACAATAAGAAATAGACCAATGAGGAGATATCAAAACTAATAATAATATCCTTCATCCAAACAGCTGGATATATAAAACTCATCATCTCATTATTAGTACCACTTGATGAGAATAGAAACATAAAGACAAACACAATTAATAAAGTAGAAATAATTTTGATTATATTGGCAGCTTTAAATCTGCCACCAATTAAGTTAATTATCGTAGCTAAAATATTTGAAAGCCCCACTGATAATAATGGCAATAAAAAGATAACCAGTATCGAACCGATAAAACTTGTAAGGGTAAATTTTACTAGGATAAAATACATAATTACATAGGGACTAAAAAAGAGTAATCCAGGAAACAATTCAAAAATATATTTTGAAATACTATTGCTAATAACAATTTCACTCTTTTTGATTGGCATGGATAACAACAGATCAGTATCCGTACTCTTGCTAGGAGTCAAACCTCGAGTTATGGTTGACAGTACTGCTAGCATAAAGATTAACGTAGTACCGCTCATCAATCCATCTTCTACACTTGCGAATTTATATAAAGCATAGGCTTGATAAAACATCATAGCCATTATGCCGATTGCAGCAAAGGCAATAAATGATCCAGCAGCAACCACTTTACCCTTTCTTTTTCGCCATTTAATTGAGCCTATAAAAACATTGAGGTAGTTTTTAGTTAAAATCTTAATCTTACTCATTATCAGTCAACTCCAAGAAAACATCTTCTAGTGAGCTATTTTCTGTAATTTGATCCATCTCACCAAAGGCAATTAATTCACCTTTACGAATAATTCCTACCTTATTACAGATTTTTTGGGCTACTTCTAAAATATGAGTCGAGAAAAATACCGCGCCACCTTCTTCACAAAACTCTTTCATAATCATTTTGAATGTGTGAGTTGCCTTAGGGTCAAGGCCAACAAAAGGCTCATCGAGAACTAATAATTTCGGTTTGTGAATTAAGGCAGATATTACGGCCAACTTTTGTTTCATCCCATGAGAATATGAAGATATCGGATCATTTAGTTCCTTAGTTAATCCTAAAGCATTAGAATACTTGCTTACCAGACGTTCTCTTTCAGCAACACTTATCTCATAAATATCAGCTACAAAATTCAAATATTGAATACCAGTGATATGTTCATAAAGAGTTGGATTATCAGGAATATAAGCAATTAGTCGTTTGCACATCATTGGCTCATCCTTAATTGAATGACCATCGATATAAATCTCTCCTTGATCAAATGGTAAGATTCCTACCATAGCTTTTATCGTAGTAGTTTTACCGGCACCATTGTGGCCAATGAAACCAAACATATCGCCAGCTTCTACTTCTAAACTCAAATCTTTTACAGCTACCTTATCTCCATAAGTTTTAGTAAAGTTTTTAATTAGTAACATATTCTTTCTCCTTTCGATACCATTGAGGTATTATATCTTGATAAAAATTATAGTCTTTCAAAAGCATCTCGTTATTTTCTAATAAGATATTTATTTCTTCATCGCCAAACTTTTGAGCCCATATGATACCATATGCCATATCTATTGTTACATAGAACAATATTTTCCTCCAAAAAGTATCAGGAACTACTTGTCCATTAAAATAACCATCTATTTGTCCCTTGACAAATTCCGTACTTAATTTCCTTGACCACACCAACATTCGATTAAAATCGTTGTCGGGGTCTTCATATGCTGCACGATTGAAATCAATTATTTTTAATTCACTTTCAGGTGAAATAATCATATTCCCTAAATGATAATCTCCATGACAAAATGATGTTTCAAATTCATTATTTTCTTTTAGATAACTTTTGATATAGCCTAACATCAACTCATAATAAGGAAGTTTATAACCAGCATATTGATAATCTTCTTCTTTTCTGGCTAATTTTGTTTTTATCTTAGTATATGAGTTAATCTTTTTAGTAGGTTTTAACTGATGCATTAATCTTAATAACTCACCAGCTCGATAACCCAATTGATATTGCCTTTCAGGTGAAAAGCTTTTGATATAATCAGAAGCTAAGACACCTTCTTCATAACTAAAAATCTCATAACAAAATCTTTTATCATTGGTAATTCCAATGTGAAGGGCTTTTTGAAAATGGGGGCTTAATTTATTCAATCTTTGAATTTGTAAAAAGGTCTCTTCCTTTTGAGAATAATCACTTGCATTTGATAGTCTTAATAAATACCTTTCCTTATTTATTACTACCTCATATTTTAAATCATTCGACCATCCACTAGTAATGGGAGTGAATTTTCCCCCTTGAAGCAAAGGTATTTGAAAGGGTAGTTCTTTGATGTAATTCATCTTGAATTGATTTTCCAACAAATCTTCAAGTATCAAAGTATCACGTTTAGTGGCGGTTGCTGCAGGGGATAATTGTTCTTTTGTCAAGTACACTTTATTCGCTTCAATAGCTTCTTTAATACTTACAAACTGAGCTTCATACTTCTCTTCTTTTTCATAAAGTTCTAAATTAACCGTCCCCTTTTTGGCTATATGACAAATAAAGTAATATGACTTTTGAATAAAATTATCATATTCTTTTTTAAAATCTTTTTTATATTCAGCAATATATCCATACTCTTGATAATGGTCATCAATGATGTAGCCTGTCTCTTCTTCTATTTCACGCTTTAATGCTTGTCCCATACTTTCATCGGATTCGATTCCCCCACCAGGAATATGATAGACATTATATTTTTTCACCTTTATTAGTAGAATCTTATCATCTTCTAAAATCAGCCCCCGAACTGCTTCTCGATATAAGTTACTACCATTAAGGTCAATCTCCTGACGTATTACTGCTATTTGTTTCATGGTTTATGGTACTCCTTAATCGTTTTTGCTTAATTTGATAAATCAGTAAGTAAATTAATATTCCAATAATGCATCCGCCAGCATCTATAAGGACATCAGTAAAGTTTCCATAACGGCCCGGAATAAAAGTTTGATGCCATTCATCACTAATTGCATAAAGGACACAAAACAAGAAAGTAAAAGGTATCTGATATTTAAGCTGAAGTGAAGATGTGCTTACTAATAACATCACCAAAAAAGCCAGAAGCGTGTATTCAAAAAGATGGGCTCCTTTTCGAATAAATATTCCCCAATCTCGCCCACCGCCAATATTTTCATTAATTGGACCCGATATAATATCACTGGTTTCTTTGGTCTTTTCACCAGGCTGATGAGAAAATATAAATATTGTAAAACACCAAATAATTACTAGTCCCAAATAGACAAACCGTTTTTGATTACCCATAGCATCACTCAATAATAGATATAACCTTCACCTTTTTTATATGTCAACTTTTTACATTACATATATGTATATTATACCATAAAATTACTTGAATAAATGTAAATAAGTTGAAAAAATTTGTTCTAACTGTTAGTATAAATGTATATAATAAAAAGTGAGGTTGATCGCAATCAAAGAATGTAATCATAAACACAGTTGTGGTTGTATTGTAGCCGGGTCTTGTATTGACCATGTGCCTATTTTTGGTGACTTAACCGAAGCAGAAAGAGAAAGTATTCTCCAAACTTCTCTACACAAACTATATAATAAGGGTGATTTCATCTTCATGCCCGGAGATCATTTCTCTAATTTGTTTGTCGTTGTTGAAGGGCTTGTCAAAATAGTCAAATACTCAACTACTGGAAAAGAACAAATATTATCGCTCTTACATCCGGGTGATTTTATCGGTGAACTTTATTTGTTTTCAAATAAAGAAACTAATAATGCTGCTTATGCGGTGGTTGATACAACGGTATGCATTATTGAAGGAGAAGCAATCAAAAAATACATTTTAAATAATCCTGAAGTAGCTTTAAAGTTTTTAGAGAAATATACTGAAAGAATGCTTGAAACTGAAAACCTGGTTGAACAAATCAGTCTGCGTGATGTTAGTGCTCGCCTGGCTCACTTTTTAGTAAATGAGGCAAATAATAAAGAGGTAATTACCTTATCCACCACTAAAAGAGATCTTGCTGCTATGCTGGGAACAACCCCAGAAACTCTAAGTCGCAAACTCAATGAGTTTCAATCCAATGGTTGGATAAGGATGTCTGGACAACGAAAAATTGAAATTTTAAATAAATATGAACTTGAAAATCTTTACTATTAAATCCCTTAAAAGGGATTTTTTATTTTTTTGTGATGTTTAAGTTAATTAAAATGAATAATACTAATAGAGAAACAAGGTGATAATATGAGCATTTTTAAAAAGAATAAAAGTGTTGAAAATAACCAATCAGGAATAAAGAAAAATAATAATACCAGTCCTGAGGATGAACAACTCATTGATCAACAAGAAATTGTTGAAGCTATCGGTAATTACCAAAATAAAAAACTATATAATACCGTTAGTGAAAATATTGAGTTTATAAAGAGACTAATCGGTGAAAGTTGGGATTTATCAACTCGAGAAGTTGTCTTAGTTAATGAACAACAAAAGATTAAAATTGGGATTGTCTTTTTCGCTGGACTTGCTGACCAAACTTTTGTCAGTGAAACTATTTTAGAAACTTTATCTAACAATTTCAAGAAAACAAACGAAAAGATTAAACCAGAAAACAGTCTAATTCACTTCAAAAATAATCTCTTAACAATGGCTGGCGTTGAAGAAGCTGATGACTTTGGCAAACTATTGAATCTTTTATTAAATGGAGACACCATTCTTCTCATCGATGATATTCAAAGCTGCCTTGTTATTGGCAGCCGTAAAATGTTTGAGCGTGCTGTATCAGCTCCAGAAACCAATGTCACCGTCAAAGGTAGCAAAGACTCTTTCAATGAAAATCTTTTAACTAATATTTCTTTAATTAGAAGACGGGTTCGAAATCCTAATCTATGGGCTATCAGTTATATTATTGGTAAAAACTCTAACACCAATGTTGTAATGATGTATATTAAGGGACTTGCTGAGGACAAGTTAGTAAAGGAAGTAGAGAGTCGCATTAAAAAGATTGAAACCGACTCAATTGTAACAATAAATTATATGAAGTATTTTCTCAGGGAAAAACAATTTTCTATCTTCCCATTAATTTATGATACCGAAAGACCTGATGATGCTTCAGCTTGTTTATTTGAGGGAAAAGTATTGGTACTAATAGATGGTTCTCCTTATATCTTAGTCGCACCAAACTTTTTTATTAATAGTATGGTGTCAATGGATGATTTCCATAATCCATCCTATGCAGCAACCTTTTTTAGAACGATCCGACTAATAGCCTTCTATTTATCAATTCTTTTGCCGGGGATATATCTGGCCATAATTATGTATCACTCCGAGCTCTTCCCCATCTTTTTCTTATTTAGTGTGGCGGGTCAAAGAGTTGATGTTCCTTTCCCGGCTTTTGTGGAAGTACTGATAATGTCACTTGCTTTTGACTTTTTACGGGAGTCAGGTGCTCGAATGCCTAGTGCCTTAGGTTCAACCTTGTCTTTTGTTGGAGCAATCATTATCGGGCAAGCTGCCGTTCAAGCAGGTTTGATATCAGCCATCATCGTAATTGTGATTTCAATCACTGGTGTGGCTGGATTGATTATTGCTGATTATGATTTGAATATTGCGGTGACGGTCTTAAGATATGTTTTCATTATCCTTGGAGGACTTTTTGGTCTTTTTGGAATGGTCTTAGGAATCATTGTATTACTTACTCATCTAGTAAGTCTTCGTAGCTTTGGTGTTGCCTATTTTGCTCCTTTTGCACCATTTAAGGCTGCTGGCTTGAAGGATACATTCTTCCGAGCCCCTATCGGGAAACTATTTAAAACTAAAAAGTCCATAACCGAAAAATACCCAGAATAGGAAGTGGAAATATGAAAAAGATTTCAACCTTATTGTTTTTTCTAATAATTGTCTTTTCCTTATTTGGTTGTGCTAGAGGTGAAACTGAAAAGATAGCCATTGCGACCGCATTTGGACTTGACAAATCAGAAAATGGAGTCAAAGTATCATGTCAAGTACTAAATCCTCATGTTTTGGGACGGTTCCCGCGGGAAATCGCGGCAGTAACGGTTTATCAAGAAGAAGGAGAAACAGTCTTTGATGCCATTTCCAAACTGTCTAAATATTTTCAAAGTGATATCTTTTTATCACACTTTCAAGTAATTCTGATTAGTGAAGAACTTGCTAGAGAAGGAATTGAACCTTACCTGAACTTCTTCTTTAGTAATATCAGTTCGCGTCATAAATTTTTAACGATTGTTACTAAAGGGATAACTGCTTTAGAGGTCATCAATATTCAAACGACTTTAAATTTAATTCCTGGTATTTCAATCGAACAAAAGTTATTATCATCATTCAAGTATCATGGTACTTCTAGAGAAGTATATATTGATGAAATAATTAATGATATAAGGACCGATAAAGCCAATTTAACCTTATCCTCCCTCGAAGTACATGGCGATCCCAAAAAAGGAGAGGGGGAGGATAACCTCAAAAAACCAACTCCTGAGGCAATGATTAGCCTCTGTGGCTTAGCCGTCTTTAAGGAAGACAAGTTAATCGGTTGGCTAAATGATATCGAATCAATAGCTTATAATATGATAATGGGAGAAATTAAAACGACCGTAATCCCAGTTAAATTTGATGAGGAGTCGACCGTATCAATAAAAATAAATAAGTTTAAAAGTAAAATCGAATATCACAAAGATAAAAAACCTCCAGCCTTTACGATAAAGGTAAATGTCGAAGGAATATATTCCGAAGATACTTCAGGGAAAATCGAAAGAACACCTGAACATATCAATAAGGTTCAAAATAAGACCCAGGAAGAGATTAAACGTATTATCCAAAGTTGTATTCAAAAATCGCAAAATGTTTACAATACTGATTTCTTTAATTTCAGCAAAAAGATCCATCAAAGAAATCCAAAATATTGGAAAGAAATAAAGGATAACTACGATCAAATCTACAAAAATATTAACATTAATGTCGAAGTAAAAGTAAACATTATTAGAAATAGATATTAGGGTGATTCTATGACAGAAAGAATTGATGCTAAAGAATTTTTTGCTATTACCTTTATTTATATTGTGGCCAATGACCTAATCAGAGGAATATTTGCTATTGAATTAAAACACAATGTATGGATTCCAGTTTTCTTAGGTATTATTGGTTCACTGCTAATCTTTTCAGCATACCTAATAATATATAAAAATCAAAACTACCCAAATTTTACTGAAATGATTGAGCATCTTATGGGCAAGTTTTTAAGCAAAATCTTCTTTATTATATATGCAGTATATTTTATGTTAGTAGCTTTCTTGAATAGCTATGTATACTTTGAATTAGTTAATGGATATCTACTTGATCAATCTCCTAACTTCATCATTGTTCTTGCCTGCTTATATGTAAGTTTCTATTCAGCAAGACATGGTATAGAAGTACTGGGTAGAGTATTACTAAGCTTCTTTTTTGGCCTTATTTTCTTTTATATAACATCTATTTCACTGTTGCTCATTGTAAATCAATTTAAATTTGATAACTTCCTGCCCATTTTAGAAGATGGTATAATTCCAATAATAAAGCCTGCCTTTCAAATGTCTTACTCTATCCCTTTTGGTGAATCATTTGTTTTACTTATCCTTTTTCAATATGTTAAAAACAAAAAGAAAAAAACTAAGGCTCCTTTATTAGGTATTCTTATGAGCGGCCTTGCTTTATTATCGCTTACCATTTTAAATATAGGTCTCTTGGGTAGCGAGGTAATGTCTTCAGAATTAAGTCCTTCAGTTGGCCTTTCACACTTAATTAACTTTGGTAACATTATTCAAAGGTATGATATCATTGTTATCGGGTTGTTGGCGATCTATGCTTTTGGGAAAGCAACTCTATTAATTTATGTTGCTAAAAGCCTTATCAATGCAACATTCCCCAGAAAGAATGAAAAAATTCCTCGAAAGAGAGATGCAATTGTACTTGGCATTGTTTGTTTAATTATCGCATTAGTAACAATTTTTACTAATGTTAACTACTTGAAATTTATTCTCTTTCGCGTTGAATATATTGTTCCATATGTTAACCTTACCTTTGAACTAATAATACCTTTTATACTCATTATCTTATCATTCATTAGAAAACCGAAAGAACAATTATCAAACTTTTCAATTTAAAAACTCCAGTCTAAACTGGAGTTTTTTATGAATAAGGAGAATGATTTATGAATTTCTAAAACTTAACATCATCAAGTTCTTTATCACGTTCAAATACTGCCCGTACATAAGAACATTGGGGTATTATTTTTAATTGATTTTTTCTAGCAAAAGACACCAAAGCATCTACTAATTGCTTTGCTAGACCTTGTCCCCGAAATTCTTTTTGAACAAAAGTATGATGTGCAACAATTACTTTTTCATCTCGATAATCAAATTCAATCTCTGCAAACGCATTATTTTCACTTTCACCAATATAAAATTTATTTTTTCCCGCTTTTATTTCCATATTTTCACCCTACTTCGATAATAACATTTTATCGGATAATTCAATATTTTCATCCATTTCAAATTTTGTTAACAATTGTTCGATTGTTAACTTCTTTTTCTCTTCCCCTTTAACGTCAAGGACAATCTTTCCGTTGTTCAACATCAAGAGACGATTACCGTATTTAAGAGCATCACGCATATTATGCGTTATCATAATCGTAGTAATTTCATGGTTTGACACGATATCATTAGTTAATGTTAACACAGTTAAGGCCGTTTTGGGATCAAGTGCGGCAGTATGTTCATCGAGTAACAATAACTTGGGCTCTTTAAGAGTTGCCATAATTAAAGTTACCGCTTGGCGTTGCCCACCTGATAAAAGGCCTACCTTTTGATTCAAACGGTCTTCTAAACCTAGATTTAATTCACTTAACTTATTTATGAAATACTTTCGATCTGACTTTACAAAGCCCCACTTAAGAGTTTTCTTTTGATCTCTTCGCATCGCAAGAGCCATGTTTTCTTCAATTGACATATTACCGGCTGTCCCTTGACTTGGGTCTTGACATACCCTTCCTAAGAACTTAGAACGTTTGTGTTCTGGTAGATTGGTAATGTTTGTTCCTTCAATTATTACTTCACCTTCATCAGGAAGTACTACTCCCGCAATTACATTAAGTAAAGTACTTTTTCCAGAACCATTACCACCAATAATGGTAACAAACTCGCCCTTATTAATTTTAAGATTAATATTGTCAAGCGCCACCCTTAAATCCAGAGGGTTTCCGGTAGTATTAAAGGTTTTGGTAATGTTTTTTAACTCTAGCATTGTTACCCTCCTTTTTATTAAGCGCTTTTTTGATTAAAGGAATTATTAAGACAACGGTGATTAAAACAGCATATAATAATCGTTTCAAGTAATTAGGTAAACCTAATTGAATAGCACTATTGATAATTACATAATAGATAATTGTTCCTAAGACAACAGAAATTAACCAATTTTTAAAAGTTCGCTTGCCAAAGACAGCTTCTCCAATGATGATAGAAGATAGACCGACAACTAGCGTACCGACCCCAAGATTAATATCCGCTGTACGGTTAATTTGAGCGGTTAGTGAACCTCCCATCGCAATCAACATATTAGCAATGGCTAACCCTAAAATTATCATAAAGGTTGAATTAATTCCTTGGGCCCGAGCCATCTTAGAATTCATCCCAGTTGCTCTAATTGACATTCCAAGTTCAGTCCCAAAAAACCAGTAGATAATAATGACTATAATTATTACAATTAATAGTGAGATTAGAATAATATTATAATTTGGTTTACTGAAAAACTGTATAAAACTTTGAAATAAAGATTTGTTTTCACCAAGACGGGCTACGGTATCATATCCACTGGTGTTTCCCTTTTGAAACCCCATAATAAACATATTAATAGAATACAAACCAGTCATGGTGATGATACTTGAAAGTAATCCTGGGATTTTACATTTAGTATATAAAATCCCCGTAATCATTCCGGCAATCGCTCCTGACAATGCTGCTAAAAGTGTCGCTACCCATGGATTTACTCCAGCAAGAATCAAAACGATGCCAACCGCACCTCCGAGGGTAAAACTACCCTCTGCTGTTAGGTCCGGAAAGTCAAGGACTCGGTAGGTTATAAAGATACCAAGTGCCAGTAAACTATACGGAAAACCAAAACGAAGCGCGTCAATAAGAATATAACTTATCGTTTCCATGACTACTATTTATTACCTAATCGATCTTTAATTGATTGTGGTAGCTCCAATCCAATAATCGCTAATACTTCTTCATTAACTACGACAGACCAATCTTCTTCACCTTGAACTTGAACTGACATAGTGGCTGGAGAGGCACCTTCTAGTAAGATTTTTGCTGCCATAGCTCCAGTTTGGACACCGAGTTTACGGTAGTTAATACTTAAAGTAATAGTTCCACCATTTAATACTTGTCCTTCTTCAGCATTGATAACTGGTATTCCAGCTTCATTTGTTATTTGCGTTACAATACTAAGGTTTTTTGCTAAATTGTTATCTGTCGGAATATATAATGCTTCAATTCCATCGCTGATTAGTTTATTCACAACTTGAGATATATCATTAATTTCTTCAACGGTTCTGACAAGTGCAGTTAGACCTGCTTCTTCAGCTGCCCCTTGAGCAATAGTAGCTTGAACTTGTGAATTCTTTTCTTTCACAGTGTAGATAATTCCAACTTTTTTAATCTCAGGAAGCAATTCTTTTACTAACTCTACTTGTTCTTTAACTGGATTAATATCACTTGTTCCAGTAATATTTCCACCTGGGTTTTCCAAACTAGCTACTAGTTCCGCTGCTACTGGATCAGTTACTGCGGTAAAGAGGATTGGAATGTCTTTACCTTCAGTTTTTGCTGCTGCTTGTACGGCTACTGCAGCATCTGTCGCAATAGCTAAAACCAAATCACATTCACGAACGATATTAACACTCATTACATTTAAATCTTCTGCTCTTCCTTCGGGATTATAGTATACGATTTTAACATTATCATCTTTTACTAAACCATGTCTAGCTAATTCTTCAATAAAACCTTCTCTTGCTGAATCTAAAGCATTATGGGTTGCTAATTGAAGAATACCAATGGTATATTCATAATCTTTTTTACAACCAGCTAATCCAATACCCAATAATAAAACTAACACTCCTAAACAAAGACTTCTAATTTTTTTCATTTTCTTTCCTCCTATTATCTAATAAAAATATAAAAAGTGTTATTACCTTTGTATAAGTAATAACACTTGAATTTCCATTAGATATTCCGGTTATTACTTATACAACATTACTGTTGTGTACCGTAATAACCTTCTCTTTAATTACTTTCCTGCTTCTCTTAAGTAAGCCAAAAAGCCAAGAGATTATCGTTACTCACGATACACGCTTGGAAAGTAATAATAATAATAAAATTGTGCGTTAGCTATTTTAAATATTGACTTTTTCATAACATAGCTCCTTTCAACTTTATTGCTAGTATTATAGCACCAAAATTTTAGCAATGCAAGATATTAATATAAAAAATGTTGTGTAAAACGCTTACATTGCGTTTTTTAAAAAAAGTATTATTTATAATTAAAGCATTTCACTGTAATATAACGAAAAATATTGGTATAATAATTAAAAACAGAGAAAGGAATTGATATTATGGATAACTATCAAGTAGTATTAGAATTCTTTAAAAATGCAGAAAAGCCTGTAAGTGCAGGCGAAGTTGCAACAGCAACTGGTATCGATCGTAAAGAGGTCGATAAAATAATGGCAAAATTAAAAAAGGAAGAAGCAATCGTTTCTCCAAAAAGATGCTATTGGGAAATTAAGAAATAAAACAAAAAGGTAAGTATTTGCACTTACCTTTTTTTATTAACTAGACTTTTTGAATTTATAATATAGTTCGTATATTTTCTTAAATAAAAACAAGACAACTATTCCTAGCAAGGCTGATAAGGCAATATAAATGATGTTAATTTCCATTCCTAAAAGGGTTGTCTCTTTTCCCCAATTAAAAAACCATTCAAGTGGTGTGCCCCCTTCTGGCCGATAAGAATAGAAATAATTAGCTGTAAAGTCTGGCATTAACTTGTTAAAGATATTGTTAATCGGAACCGAAAGAACAAATAAAGATACAACCATTATAATACTATTACGATAACTCTTTTTATCCACTTCGATTTGATCTGTCATTAATCCCCAAAGGGTTATTGCGACAATAAGCATATGACCAAAAATATAAGCCATCCCACGCCAATTAAGAATCGTTTGATAATTTTCTAAACTATCAGCAAATATTATACTCAACATTGCAAAAGGTAAATTGAAGCAAAATGCAACAGTTTGTAATGTCTTATTTTTCAAAGCAAAAGCAAACAGTAACACAAAGTTAGCAAAGTGACAGATTTGAAATGGTACTATTTCTGGTTGAAATTGATATCCACTTTTTACATAGATTTCAACATTTCTTGCGATTAGCACACTACTGCTATCACCGATAAGATAATTCCAATTAACCGATTAGTTTTTTTATTATTTTTCTTGGTTAAATAATATAAGATTACCGTTAAAATAAAAGAACTAAATATAAATAGGATGTGTCCTAAACTCCACATTTTGAATGTCATATATAAAAAACCTTTCTAATTTATTATTACTACTATCCATTATACTCCTAACTTTCTAAGTTGTCAAATTCAGTCAATAAGCACCCATAACTGACTTTTATTTATATCATAGACTGAGAACATGAGCAATCATTTTTCTATTACATACACTATTAAAAAGGAGGTATTTTATGTTTGACTGTTTTAACTTTTGTAATCCTTGTTGTCCCGATCATCACAAGCGTCATGACCCATGTCGAAAAGATAAACACCGCATCGATAATCATGTCCATGAATATTTAGGAAGTACTGGTTTTTCTGAATTTGGTTCTGCTTGTCATAACCACCGGTTTGCTGGAGTAACAGGACCTGCCATTCTCTCAGGAAGATCACATGTTCATGAGTTTTTTAATCGCACTGATACTACTGATGCACACCATCATAATATGAGACAATTCACCGGCCCAGCTATTTTTCTCGAGAACGGTAGACACATTCATTTTGCTGAAGGGTCTACTACTTTCGATGATGGTCATCTTCATCGTTATAATTTTACGACCTTAATTGATGATCCAACAAGATAATCTTAGATGAATAATAATAAAAAGTAGCCAAAGTATTTTGCTTTGGCTACTTTAAGTTATCGATTAAAATAATGAATAAAGAGTAAACAATGCCGCAAAAATACTTGCAACTAAGCTTACAACAGTAATTTGAGTGTTAATACTTGGGCCTGCTGTATCCTTAAATGGATCTCCTACGGTATCACCAACTACAGCACTCTTGTGAGCCACACTTCCCTTACCACCGTGATGGCCACTTTCAACATATTTTTTACTGTTATCCCATAGACCGCCACTGTTACTCATAAATAAGGCTAGGAATAATCCACTAACAATATTACCTACTAAGAATCCACCAATAGCTTGAACTCCACCAACAAAGCCGACAACTAAAGTCATAAAGATTGCGAATAGACCGGCTGGGATAAGTTCTTTGATTGAACCTTCAGTAGCGATTTCAATACATTTATCATATTCTGGATCGACACCTTCAATGCCTTCTTTTAAGCCTTCAATTTCATCAAATTGACGATGAATTTCTGCTACCATACGCTGAGCATTTCGGTTTACACCAAGCATTAGTAAAGCACTAAATACGGCTGGTATAGCTGCTCCAACTAAAAGACCAAAGAAAACGATTGGATTAGTAACATCAAAACCAGAAATTAATTCTTTTCCATGTTCTTCAGCAATAATATTAACCTCAGAAATAAAGGCTCCAAGAAGTGCAATAACGGTTAAACCAGCTGCTCCAATTGAAAAACCTTTAGTTATTGCTTTAACTGTATTACCAGCAGAGTCTAAAGAATCGGTGATATCAAGTACTTCTTCTCCTAATTCACCCATTTCAGCTAATCCACGCGCATTATCAACAATTGGGCCATAAGCATCATTACTGATAATCATACCAACAATTGATAACATACCAACAGCCGCAATAGAAATACCAAACATGCCATAACCAGCACCAAGTGGTTCACATAGTTTATAAGCTGCTAAAGCAGAAACAGCAATTCCAACCATCGCTGGAAGTACACTTAAGAATCCATAACTAACACCAGACAAGATGGTAAAGGCCGGACCCTTTTCACTAGATTCAGCCGCATTTTGTACTGGTTTTTTATTATCATTAGTGAAATAATCGGTTACAATACCAATGATTACACCAACTAATAAACCAACAATTGCTGCACCCCAAATGCGCCAATTAAACTCAAACAAATAAGTTGCTAAGGCAGTTAGGGCAGCATAAATACCAGTGGTTACATAAGTACTCATATTTAATGCCGCAGTAGGGTCATCTTTTTTACCCATTCTGGCACCAGCTACTCCGATAATTGATGCCAACAATCCAATAGCCGCAAAGCAGAAAACAGTACCAATGTGTTTACCACCACCAAGGGTAGATGCAATAACTAAGGCAGCCGCCATTGATGCAACGTTAGAGTCAAACAAGTCAGCCCCCATACCCGCAACGTCACCAACGTTGTCACCAACATTATCAGCAATTACCGCTGGGTTTCGAGGGTCATCTTCTGGAATACCAAGTTCTACTTTTCCAACTAAGTCGGCACTAATATCAGCTGTTTTAGTGAAAATACCACCGCCAGCTTTTGCGAAAAGCGCTAAACTTGAAGCCCCAAAACTAAAGCCAAGTAATGCTGAGGTTTGATCTGTAATTATAAAAATTAAAGAAACACCTAAAAGGCTGGCACCTACAACTGCCATTCCCATAACTGCTCCACCACGGAATCCACTAAGAAAACTTGGTCTAATTCCTTTTTGAGCTGCTTCAGCAGTTTTAACATTAGCGATAGTTGCAATTTGGATTCCTATTTTACCAGCAAAGGCACTAAATATAGTACCAAAAATGTAAGCAAGAGCCATAATAATGTTCTCTAGTACATCGCCTTTCCAAATAGGAGTAGGCAAAAAGACCACTATCAATACTGCAACTACAAGGGTAAATTTCGCTAAAACAACATATTCTTTTCTTAGGAAGGTATTAGCTCCTCTTCGAATTAACTCACCAACACGTGCAATCTTTTCATTGCTGGAAGGTTGTTTTTTTACCCATAAATATAGCCATCCCGCAAAAAGAAATGCCATTAGCGCTACCACAATACTAATAATGATAAAATAAATGTTGTCCACTTTTTTCACTCCATTCTTGAATTATATTATGTGGAAATTTATGTCTTTATTCTATCACGAAAATTAGGATTTTTCAATTAAATCATAATTAATTTAAAAAATCTCTAAATGTTCACACAAAATTTTAACACCAATTAGTATTAATATAATACCACCAAATAGTTCGGCCTTATGTTTATATTGACATCCAAATTTATTTCCAAGTAAAACACCAAGGAAGGATAAAGCAAAAGTTACAAGTCCAATAATTATTGATGAGACAACAATATCGATTTTTAAAATAGCAAAGGTCACGCCCACTGCTAATGCATCAACACTTGTTGCAATTGATAAGATTATAAGTTCTTTAAAACTCCGTTTATTTTGGGGCTCCTCACATTCTTCCTTTCTTGATTCCCAAATCATCTTTCCTCCGATGATTGCCAACAAGATAAAAGCTATCCAATGATCAAAATCGTGAATATAATTATGGAATTGCCCACCTAAAAACCACCCCAAGATTGGCATAAACGCTTGAAATGCGCCAAAGAAAAGGGCCACAATCAAGGACCACTTAATATCTATTTTATTCATGTCTAGTCCTTTTCCGATTGCTGCAGCAAAAGCATCCATTGCTACTCCTAATGCTATGATAAAAATCGATAGTATATCCATAATGTCCTCCGTCCAATAATAAATGAAAAAGACCACGTATATAATTAATACGTAAGTCCCCAAATATAATACCATCCAATGCTTTGGATTTAACTACTATTGTATTTTACTACTACTGAAACTATTTGTCAAATCTTTAGTAATATTGATATTCAACATCAAAAATATTTATTTTGGTATTGATAATTACCTCTCTTCATATATTGATATAGGGGGAGGTGACAATAAAATGTTATCTAGCATTAACTATGTTCGGGAGTCTTTAGAGTTGCATTTGTTCTTTGCTCGCATTATGAAGGAGCACTCATTTTTTTTGGAAGTAGGGTTCACTCCAAGAGATAGCCAGTTCTCACAAAGCGCTGACTTGTTTAGAACGGAATTCGATCGATTATTAAAGGATGTCATCTATTTATCAAGAGGAATCGTAAGAGGTGAAGTGCTACATTCGGGAGAAGTTGTAACTGAATATACCTTAGATGCTGAAAAGGCTTCTTCATATTTAACTGGTGTCAATCTAGCAACTGATTTGACCATTGCCGAACAAAGCCTAATCAGTGGAGATTTTGTAAGAGTTACAACTAATCAAGAACAAGCTGTCCTTACCTTAAACCAAAGAGCTATTGAATTAACTAATTCATTGATTGATTTTAAAACTTCAATTATTGATAATGTATCTACTTGTAAAATGTTTACCGTTAACTATCCTTTATTAATTGATCATATTAGAAGAGAAGCAATACTATATGTTCAATTGCTAGAAAGATTACAGCGAAAAGAAATAATTAACTATGAACAAGAAGTATTGGAACAAGAAAGTTTTTGGAACCGTATCATGGCTGAACACTCTAAATTTATTCGTGGACTACTAGATCCTACCGAAGAAGAGTTATTCACCATCGCTAATAACTTCGGAAACACCTTTGATCAACTTACTGAAGAAGCCATCAAAGCTATGAACAAAACAATACCTCTAGACAAACTCACTAATGACAGTTTTGAAGAAACTCTTAAAATCAGAGACTTTAAAAAACAAGGAACCATTGGTCTCTTAGAATGTAAGATAAAATCAATAATTATTCCACTACTGGGTGACCATGTCTTAAGAGAAGCAAATCATTTCTTACGTCTACTAAATACCTACAAATCATAAACATAAAAAAGACCCACCAAATTAACGGTGGGATTTCTTATACATTTAAGAATTTTTTATACTCGATAGCTGCTTTTTGTTGGGCATCTTCACGAAGTTCATTTATTTCATCGTAATTGTTTATTAATATTTCTACTACTTTTCCATCAATAGAATTATTAGCTACCATGTCTTGAAGAACTTGTTTTGCTGCTTCAGGTTCCATACCTTTTCGATATGGACGATGTTCTGTTATGGCAGTAAATATATCAGCAACCGCCATAATTCTTGATCCTAGGGTCAGGCTATCCCCGGAGAGTTTAAATGGATATCCGGTACCATTAAGTTTTTCGTGGTGAAACGAAGCCCAGGCATTAATTACTTTTAAATCTTCAATCGGCTCAAGCAAGCGATAGGTATAATAGGTATGAGCCCGCATTTCATTAAACTCATATTCGGTAAGTTTAATCGGCTTTTCTAGAACCTCATCACTAATCGCAATTTTACCCAAATCATGAAGGTAACCTGCTATTAACATCATTTTGCACTCGTGGGGTGAAAAATTCATCAGTCTTGCTAGTTTCTCGGCTGTTGTTGCTACCCCTGCAGAATGAACAGAAGTGAAACGACTTCTAAAGTCAATAATTCGCGAGAATATATAAGATAAATCAATTAGTTCGTCAATATCAAGTTTTAAAATATCAAATTTAACATTATGTGAAACAAAGTTGGCCGGAGTTTGAGACACTAAATCGAGCCACATATACTCTTCTTTACTTAGACTAACTAAAGCATCAACATATTCTGGTTTAAAAGCTAATCCAGATAGTGATTGAACCTTATCAATAATGTGTGGAACTTGATTCAAAATATTAGTCTCATAAGTTATCATTGTACTTAATCGGTCAGCCAAGTTCACAATGTGACTAGCAAGTGGTACATCCTCATCCATATATTTTGTTCCCTTTCCATGATCCCAAGGGATATGATGGAACTTAATTATCTTTGCTGCATTTTTTAATGGTTCAAAGCCTTCTAATAGCTTAGCTCCTCGAAAAGCATGTTCATTAATATGAATTGGTGCTGACTCAATTAATTCAAAACGTTCTTTTATGGAAAGAGCACCAATGTCATGAATCAATGATGCTAGAAAAATATCGTATTGTTCATTTGAAGGTAAATCTAAATACTCTGCCAAACGATAAGCTAAATAAGCAACTTGTTGATGATGACTGGCAATTTTCATCGATACAAGTCCTTGAGCATTAGAAAGTGATGTCAATAAGTCATATAAATTTATATGTATTCTATCCATGTTTATTTCCTCTCTGTACCATACTACTTTAAATTATATAGAATTACTTTAACTATGTCAAATTAACCGCATAGTAAATGCCACCGCTAGGTGGCATCTATCTTGTTTATTTATTTTTTATAAAATCTAGAAAAGCGTCGGTTTGAGCTTTTAAGAATTGATAACTATTAGTAAGTTTTAGTTTGCCATTACTATCAAGTTGATCCATCGCATTAGGAACAGACAAGCGTGGAAAGTTCATTACTTTCATATTTAAGTAACTAATTAAACTTACTAGATGGTCTTGAGCTACTAAGGTCCCACTCATTCCAGGAGTAATACCACTAACAGCTGCTGGTTTACCAATCAATACTGGTGCTTCATTTTTACCTACAGGACGTGATAGCCAATCTAGTAAATTTTTAAGAACCCCAGAAAAGTAGTGATTATATTCTGGTGAGAAAAACCAAATGCCATCGGCTTCTTTTACTAATTCACGAACTCGGCTAACAGCCTCTGGTGCCGGGAATTCCACATCTTGATTATAAAATGGAACATCTTGATAATCAAGGATCTCAAAGTCAGCTCGTTCGCCAACTTCTGCTTCTACTAATTTTGCTAATTGATGATTGAAGGAATCTTTTCTAAGCGATCCGACAATTGCTAGAATCTTTGCTTTTTTCATTTATCTTATCCTTTCTATTTTTTTTATATTTATTCATTATAATAAATAATGCTTTTACCTTTTAATAATTGGGTGTCTAATAACAGTCTTTAATTTTTCTGGAGCAGTTTTTCGTGGGTCACCAATATAGATCTCATGATGCTGACGCATTCCTTCCATTTTAGTTTGATAACCTTCGGAATTTATAAACTCCTCTAATACTTGAACGGTTGGAGCTTCTTCATCATAGGAACCAATGTGCATAATTTGACCACATAATCCCTCAGTGAAGTTCTCAAATCGAGCTTTTGATACGTCTAGTTTGGGCTTTTTTCTAGAAAGAATCTGTTTGGCCATTTCAAATACATCAGGTGTTACAAAGTCTGGTTGGCGAATCATCATGATCCAACTAAACTCATGTTTTCTGCCTATGACAGTTCCATCGAAAAAGTTATTTTCAAACCACCATAGTCCTTCTAGTGGGGGTACTACATATTCAAAATAACCTTCAGGTCTATTCTTATTCATTTTAATTGTGTACGATAAACCATACAAAATTTCAACTGCTTCTTTATATAGCGGTGATACATTAGGGTCACCTTTCCCATTAATCATTATAAATTGCATTGAAGGTACATTGATAATCATTGGCTTAGTTTTAGGTAAATACAATTCTTTATATTCTTTTTTAAAATCAAAGGTGGCCATAATAATCTCCTTCTTATATTTCCTCCAAAAATAAAAATAAATACAACTGAATAGAAAACATTCGAATCTTTGATAATATTATATCATCAATTTAATTTACTATTATATGAAACACTTTTATTTTTGATTTTAATTCAAAAATTAAAGTAATATAATAAATATGAACTCAACACTAATGTTAAGTCGAAAAACTAAAGCCATACGAATACGAATTATAAAATCTCTAAGTAAAATAACAAATCAGCTGTAATTCACAGCTGATTTCTTACTTTATTGCGTTAGATTGTTTTTACCAATAGGTAAACCTAAATTAAACACTATTGATAATATCCTTATAATGAACACAATTCCGGCACAAATATATAAAGAGGCTAATTCAGGTAATCCCTTGCTTATATAAAAGTAACAAATACCTCCAATTATTGATGCAATTGCATATATTTCTTTTTTCAAAACATAAGGAATATCATTAACAAAAACATCCCTTAATATCCCGCCACCAACTCCAGCACTAAGTCCCATGACTACAGCCACAAAGAGATTGTTAGAGCCATGAACAATAACAGCTCGGCAACCAATGGCAGTAAAAACACTTAAGCCTATAGCATCGCAAATTAAGATAAACCTATTATACTTTAATATTTTTCTATTAGTGTAAAACAACCAGCCATCCGATACCCTGGTTCGATATTAATATAGCAGGTTTCTAATTCAGGCATCCCATGCATTCCAAAGCAAGCGTCTCCCCCCTTCATTCCTCCTGATTCAATTATCCTTTTAGCACCTTCAAATGTTTCCTCAGCTTCTTGGAAAAAGAATCTTATCTCTCCTGAGATCTCATCTTTCATTTTACTTAACACTTTTGCAGCACCAAGAAGCATCGCGGTATGAGCATCATGACCACAGGCATGCATAATTCCTTTATTTTTTGATTTAAAAGAAACATCAGTTTCTTCCTCAATTGGAAGTGCATCAATATCAGCACGAAGGGCTATCACTTTTCCAACTTTCTTTCCCTTTAAGATTGCTATTAGGGAGGTTGTACCAACCTTTTCATATGGTATTCCTAACTTATCAAGTTCTTCTATTATCTTTTGTTGAGTCTTATATTCCCGTCCACTAAGTTCAGGATGTTGATGAAGTTCTCTTCTTATATTAATAATATAATCTTCTATTGTTTTAACCCTATTTAAGATGTTCATTTATTTTCTCCTTTTAATTTAATTCATTATTTATTTTTTGATTATATAATGGTAACATACATTTAAGTTAATGTTTAAATATAAAATCCTTATAAAGAGACATATATCAAACACTAAGGAGATTAATAGAAGAGATCAATGACTAAATACCCATTATTGATTAAGTAATTTAAATATTAAATTACTATCATATTTTTCTAAAAACGAAATAGCATCTTCTTCAGAAAGTGGCTTGCTGATAAGATAGCCTTGAATTTTATCACATTTATGTTCTTTTAGATATTGTAATTGCGTATGGTGTTCAACCCCTTCAGCAATCGTACAATGGCCTAACTTATGTGACATTGAAATAATATCAAAAGTTATTTGTTTTCTAAGATCAGGATCTAATAGTTTGTCTACAAAATATTTATCAATTTTCATACAGTCAACATGTATGCGTTGTTCTCTTGCAAGTGATGAATAACCAGTACCAAAGTCATCAATTGCAATATAGACACCGTTTGATCTTAAAACTTCAACAATACGGTTAATCGATTCACTATCCTCAGCAAACAATGTTTCAGTTATTTCAATACCAATATTTTTCGGATTAATCTTCATACTTTTGATCAATTTCATTAACTTGGAAGTGAAGTCTGGTTTTAATAGTTGAATTACTGATATATTAATTGACACCGAAACATCTTTATATCCAAGTTGATTCAATTTGTTTAAAAAAGCGAAAGCTTGAATGATTATCTTATCTCCTAAAGGTAGAATAAGTTTTGACATTTCTGCAATTGGAATAAACTCCATAGGAGATACCATCCCATACTTTTCAGTGTATAGACGGGCTAAGGCTTCAAAACCAAATACCGCACCTGTTTCTAAATCAATGATTGGCTGATAGTGTAAGAAGAGTTTATCATTTGTCTCTTCACCAGCAGCAATCGACTTCAATATATCAACAATATCTCGTTCTCGATTAACTACGGCTTCTAGGTTTTCATCATAAAAGATAATCTCATAATCTTTACCAATCAAATTTATTGAACGCTCTGATGCAATTAAGAGTTTTCTTAAGAGCATGTCAATATCAGTATTATCCTTGCTATCATCGATTTCCAAGACACCCATACCAAAGCCAATTCTTTCTGTAATAAGGAAAGATTCTAAAGTCTTTACAATTTCATTACAAAAGTTTACTAGCTCACATTTTTCCTGATAATCCCATAAATAGAAAACAAATCTATTTTCACGAGAATGGAATAAAATACACTTATCTTGATAATGTTTTTTTAGCTTTTCAGCTGCCCTTTTCATTAGGCTTTGAACGTAATGGTAGCCATAGTTTACCGCCAATAGTTGTATCATGGACAAATTTATTCCAATCAAAGCTTTTTTAGTATCTTTCTTTTGTTTTAAATCTTTTTCTAATACATCAACTAAATACTTTCTATTATAAAGATCTGTTAAAGGTTCATGTTCAGTATTATATTTCAAAGTATCTTCTACTGCTTTTCTTTCTGAAATATCAAGAACTAATCCTTCTAAAGCAATTACTTCACCTTGTTCATTATATACTCCTTGTCCCATCTCAAGAACCCATTTTCGCTCACCGGTTGCGGTGATTATTTCATATTCGTATTTAAATGGGGCTCTTTTAGGGAGGATTCGTTCCCATTCTTGAGTCAATAAATCACGATACTCTGGGGCGATTATTTCATTGAATGATATTTCACTATTATACAATAAACTTTCCGGTTTATAACCTGTTAGATTATAACATCCTTGAGATACATATTGCATCGTCCAATCTGAATCATTGTTACAGCGATAGGCTAGACCAGGAAGGTGTGATAGAAAAACAGATTTGCTGCGTTCACTTTCAGACAAGAGTTTTTCCATTTCCTTTTTTTCTGTTATGTCTTGAACTAAACAAATATAACTCATAGGTTGACCGCACTCACTCTTCAGTGGCGCAATAATCATATGAACCCAAACTAACGAACCATCAGGTCTAATATAACGTTTGTCCATTGTATACATATTGATTTCACCAGCTCGCAATTGAGCAAGTTTGTGTAAATCTTCAGCAATATCGTCAGGATGAGTTATCTTTTCCCAACCTAGTGAAATAATATCTTCTTTGGAATAACCAACAATCTCTTGAAATCTTTTGTTGATTTTCATGATTTTTCTTTCAGTTCCTTCAACATCACAACTATAGTTAACTGAAATACCAATTGGTGCTTCATCAAAGATCCTTTCAAATGTAACCACAAGTTCATCTGTTTGATTAGATAATTGATTTTCTGCTTCTAATAGGGCATAATACAACTTAATTCTAGCTTGTAACGCACCAGCATGTAACGGTTTCCGAATATAATCAATCGCTCCCATAGTTAAAGCCTTGGATTTACTTTCAAAATCATTATCGGTAACAATAATTACTTTAAGATTCTTGAAATTTTCATCAAACATCAAAGAATCAAGAAAAAGAGAATAATCCATACAGTTAACGTCATAGATTACTAAGTTAATTCCTTGATGCTTCTTAAGATTACTCCAAGCTTCAGAACTATTTGAAGCTGTAAATACACAGTAGTCACTTAGAGTATTTTTTATTAAGTTTTTGTCTGATACTGAGTCACTAACAACCAATATCTTAAAAACCATAGTTCCTCCTTACCACTTTGTGGATTTATTGATTTAAATATGTCATTAAACCTCACTTATTCTGTTCTTTTTTACCAAATTATATGTAAATATAACATTTTTTACCTCTCTTTTATTTTAACAGATTATTGCCTTTGTGTAAAATAAAAAGGCCACTTTTCTGTGACCACCTGTTTTTGGTAATTATTATAAACATATTAAATGAAATCTTTAATTCTAACTTTATATTTACTACATTCCTTTACCCAATTATCCATATTATTATCAATCGTATCACATAGACACTGATATTCTTCTAAGGAAACGAAACCGTGTTTAAACATACATTTATAAAACTTCTTGATACTGATTGCGGTAATTTTAATATTAGTTGGATTAGACCAAATACATTTGTAAATATAGAAGTATCCTAAGAAATCATCAATACTTTTACATCCTTCATTCATCGGTAAAGGTTCAAACCTGAGCAAATAATTGTTGATATAAAAGTCAACATTGGTGAGATGATTAGCAATCGATCGCTTCGCTGTTTTTGCCTTCTCTAATTCTTTTTTAAAGATCTTTAAATACTCTTCATTTTTTTCTTGTTGAAACGCACATTGTTTTTCGTATTCTAAAAAATTCATAGCCGACCTCTTAGACTCTACTTTCTAATTCTCTTTTAATCAAATCTACAGCAATTTCAAAGGCTCTTATTCTTCTAATCAAAAGCGTGTGTGATGATGTACCTTCTTTTAGTTTGGGAAGAACCTTTTCACACTTCTTTATTGTTAATTCAATGGCTCGGATAGCTTCCTTCAGGTCATACACATTATACATTTTGTCTCCTCCATCATTTTCGATTTAATCCACACGATAAGTATTATAAAAGATCTAAACAAGTTATTAATATTCTTCTAATCAACTCTTCCTATTATATTTTTAGCTTCGCAATATCTTCTGCATCTTCTTTCCCCTAGCAAGTTCATCAATTAATTTATCAAGCCATCTAACTTTTTGCATTAGGGGATCTTCAATCTCTTCTACTCGATAACCACAAATCACACCTTTTATCAATGCAGCATTGGGATTGATTTGTGGAGCTTCTTTAAAGAAAGTTTCATAATCAACATTTTTTTGTATTTGTTCTGCCAGCTTTTCTTCAGTGTATCCCGTTAGCCAACAAATAATGGTATCAACTTCAGCTTTAGTTCGTCCTTTACGTTCAGCTTTATTGACCAGCAAAGGATAAACCTTAGAAAAAAGCATTTTATATACTCGATTATTATCCATAAAATCACAACCTCACAAATAATATTATACAACCAATAAGAGTTATTCAATTTTTGACCAAATACGTTCTTATTATAACATAATAACAAATAAAAATACAATAATACTATTAATCATTCCAAATAACTTTTTTAAAAATTAAAGAACTCTCGGGTAATAACGAGAGTTCTAAATTATAATATCTAAAATAATTTTTATGTTAAAACTTTATTTTGCTATAATTTCATTACTGATATTTTTAAATAATACATTGTTTTTATAATAGTTATAGTATGATTCAGGAACATAAATTTTTACCTTACTCGCAAAACTATCACCATTTATCAGCGGTGGCCTAGTTGAATTAAATTCAATTGATTCTAAAGCTTCACAATTGATAAAAGCATTTTTTCCTATTGAAGTGATTGATTCTGGTAACACTATTAATCTAATGTTTGAACTACTAAAACTATTATGCCCAATTTGGATAATTCCTTCAGGAACAATTACTTCTGAGTCTTCTCCTAAATATTTGATTAGAACAGAACCTAAAATAACAAATTCATTAGTTTGGTTAGCAAGCCACGGAGTATTAAGTAAAGCATCCATATCAATATCTTTCACATTTTCACCAGTAATAGATGATACCGAACTATCAGCAAATACCCCTACCCCAAGATATTCAACTTGATTTAAATCAATTGAATCTATGTTTTGATTATTCTCAAAAAGGTATGCTGCTAGAACCTTTACACTAGACGGTACAACAACATCTCTAGTTTCAGGATAGGCATATATTGCGATAGAACTATTCTCATCTGTAACATTGGTATTGATTAAGAAATTATCTTCCCATTGATAATAAGGATTATCAAGAATGGTGAATTTTGTAATGCCACTTCCTCTAAAAGCACCTTCTCTAATATCCATTACTTTAGAAGGAATGGTGAATTCCGTTAAGTTTTTAGTGTTGCTGAAAGCTAGTTCTTCGATAGTTTCTAAATCTGAACCAGACCTAAAAGTTACTCTGGTAATATGCAGATTGTTATAAAAAGCTTTCTTTCCGATTAATCTTACACTTTTAGGTATGATAATTGATGCAATTTCATATTCGGCTCCCGCAAAAATATTATCACCAAGAGCAACTACATTTTTGCCATCAATCACCTCAGGAATAATTAATTCATCCTTGGAACCACCGGTATAAGATGCAAGTCCAATTTCGGTGTCACTAATATTATAAGTTTCATAATCAATGACTATATTCGGTTCATCATTATCATTATTGTTATTATTGCTATCACCTTTTTTACTGGCCGATAAGCCCCAAATAAGCAAGACAGCAAAAAGAACCGAAAAACGGATAATTAATAGGATTTTTTCCTTTTTACTTAAATCTTTGAAATTTAACTTCATTGTCATCCCTTTCTTTTCAAATATTTTTCCAATATTATACCATATTACCAATATAAATTATCAAAATATATTAATAATGAATTCTGATCACATTATTGTGTTTTCTCATACCCTAAGAAACTTTCTTGTACAGTGAAGCAAATAAAAAAGTTTGCATACACCTTAGAAGTATATGCAAACTTGAATTATTTATTATAATTAGTCAGATGAATATTTAAAGCCTTGAATATATTTCATTAACCGCTTCAATATAACAAACAAATGATGGGTGATCATAATCCATTCTTTTTAAATACATATTCTTTTTATCTAGATACCTCTCTCTGACTTCTTCCCACATCCCTGGAACTTTTTTTATTTCCTTAGCTTTATTATTATAGTCATTAGAGTTTGGTGCTTGATTCCAAAAATACCTATTTGGTAATGATCTTTTATCATGGATTAACCTTTCCCAGATTTCATCATAGTTCTTAGTTACTATTGCTAAATCAATAGAGAAATCAATATCAGGATCATCTTTAAAATATATTGGTTTCGTTGTTAAAGATGATGTTGAATCATC
>DUOG01000034.1 GCA_012838945.1 Acholeplasmataceae bacterium
ATTTGGTTGACAAGGGGCTAATAAGATCTAATGGAAGTGGTCGCTCAAGTTCATATGTTTCAAATGTTTAAATAAATTTACTATATAAATATATTTAAGTAATAAATAGATAAAAAACGCATATATTATTACCAGTATGGGGGTAATAAGTATATGCGTTTTTATGTCATTAAACTACCTAGATTTCTTTCATGTATCATTAGATTTTTCGCTAATCTTTTTAGCAAAGATAAACAAAAAAAATAGGCATTTGAATGCCTTTTTTTGTTTTTATGCACGGGTTACTAAACCTGCTCTTAACGCATGTGCAGAAACATAAACTCTTCTTACGCGTCCTTTTTCATCAATGATGCGTACTTTTTGAAGATTTACTTTCCAAGCACGGCGAGTAGCACGTAAAGAGTGAGATAAACTATTTCCGTAAGCTGTACCTTTTCCAGTAGCATAACATTTGCGAGCCATAATCTATATACCTCCTTGTAATTTCATCATTTTCCTAAAAAAACTATTATTAGTATACCACAGGTTATTTAAATATGCAAGAAAAAAGTGATAAAAGTCTGATTTTGGGGCAAAAAATATATATATGATTATATTGGACATAATGTGTCCCCATCCAGCCTTTTTTCTTGCTTTTTCTAATAAAACGTGATATTATTGTATAAGCATTAAAAGTGCCTATAAAGTGTTTACAAATTTTAGGAGGTCATTATGGAAATATCGAAATTAGACGGCGAACTGTTTAAGACGTTAATTGTTAATGGAGCCGCCAACTTAAGAGTGAATTATAAGGTCGTCGATGCTCTCAATGTCTTCCCTGTCCCAGATGGAGATACAGGAACCAATATGCGAATGACAATCGAAGCCGGCGCTAATGAAATAAAGGAATTTAAAGAAAAGTCAATATATGAAGTAGCAAAGAAATTATCACGCGGAATGTTAATGGGAGCTCGTGGAAATTCCGGAGTTATCTTATCCCAATTGTTTAGAGGTTTGTACAAAGGTTTAGAAGGTTATGATGAAATTACAGCAGTTGAATTAGGGAAAGCTTTTGAAAAAGGCGTTGCTCAAGCATACAAGTCTGTAATGAAACCAGTAGAAGGAACAATCCTTACTGTTGCTAGAGAGGCTTGTGAAGTCGCTAATAGCAAGGTTACTAATAAGACATCAATTCAACAATATTTTAAATATTATCTTGATGAAGCTAATCAATCATTAAAAAGAACACCAGAATTACTACCAGTGTTAAAAGAATCAGGAGTAGTAGATAGTGGTGCTACGGGTTATATCTATATTATCGAAGGTATGGCTAATGCTTTAGATGGTAAGTTTGTATCAGCTGATACTATTTCTGAAACAATGCACTCGGCTAGCCAATTATCATTTGATGCAAGTAGTGATTTAGAATACGGTTATTGTACTGAATTTATTTTACAATTACAACACAAAAAAGTAGATATTAAGAGTTTTGATGAAAAAATAATTAGCGATCACTTAGCAGCCCTAGGTGACTCAATTGTTTGTATCAAAGATGAAGATTTAATTAAAGTTCATATTCATACAGTAACTCCAGGGGACGTCTTAAATTACTGTCAACAATTTGGTGAATATGTAACTTTAAAGATTGAGAATATGTCAGTTCAACACAATGAAAATCAAATTGCTAAACTTGAATGTGATTGTGAAGAGTGTGTAGAAGTACGCAAATCTAACATCCGTAAAAAGTACGCAATTGTTGCTGTTGCTAACGGTGAAGGCTTAACTAAAGTCTTTAAAGAAATGGGTGTAGATTATGTTGTTCCTGGTGGACAAAGTATGAACCCATCAACTGACGATTTTGTGAAGGGCTTTGATAGTGTCAATGCTGATAATATCATTGTTTTCCCAAACAACGGTAATATCGTCATGGCAGCAAAACAAGCCGGCAAATATTATAAAAATGCTAATGTTGTCGTTATTGAAAGTAAATCAATTGCTCAAGGATATTCAGCCTTAACTTTACTTGATTTAGGTGCTGATAATCTTGATGAAATTGTTGAAGAAATTAATCAAACAATCGCTAATGTTACTACATGTATGGTAACTTATGCAGTTCGTGATGCCGAAGTGGGCCAAGTGAAAATTAAAAATGGTGACTTCATCGGTATTTGTGATGGTAAAATTGTTGCTAGTACAACTAGTCGTACGCAAACATTGTATGACATGCTAGCTGCTAATGATCTTTCAGAAAAAGAAATAATCACCATCATTTATGGTGCCGATGTAACTACTGAAGAAGTCGAAGAGATTAAGAATTATATTGGAGAAAACTATAGTGATCTTGAGATCGATATCATTGATGGAAAACAAGACGTTTATAGTTATATTCTATCAATAGAATAAAACTAATGGGGCGTCCGCCCCATTTTCTAAATAAGGAGGGAGTTTGTGGATACTGTCGCTAGACTAAATGAACAAGACGAAATGGGTGGTTATGCTCTACAGGGGGTGCCACTAAGCAGTTTAGATTATATTCCAGCTAGACATCTGAATATCTTGAAAAAATATGACATTACCACGGTTTACGACCTTCTTTATGAGTTCCCAACCAGGTATGAGAACTTTATCCCTACCAGCATTCAAAATGCGGTCTTGGACGAGAATATCGTTTTAGAAGGTAATATTGCGAGTAAAGTTAATGTCAATTACTTAAGGAATCGTTTGACAACGTTAACCTTCTATGTTGAAGTTGAAGGGCAAGCAGTACGCTGCACCCTTTTCAATCGTCAATTTTTAAAGTCAAAATTGCGTTATGGCGTTTTAGTACGAATTTCTGGCAAGTTTAATCAAAACTTTCATAGTTTTACCGTCGCAAACATCATCTTGTGTGATGAGATTAGTCGTGAACTTGTACCAGTTTATCGGGCTAAAACTATTAGCGAAAGTAAATATTTGGATATGATGGAGAAAGTCTACCATCAGTTTAAAAATCAGATTGAAGAAGAACTACCTGAAGAATTAAATGAAAAGTATAATTTGATTTCCCAAGCAGAAGCGATTAGGCTGTTACACTTTCCTTCATCTTTTTCCGAAATCGAAAAGGCCGAGGAAAAAATGAAACATGTGGAAATCTTTAAGCATCAACTCTCTTTAAAATATATTCAGGAGATGCGACACCGTGAACCAAATGGGAATGTTATACTATATGATGAAAAGATTATTGATGACTTCATTAGTAAGCTTCCATATGAGTTAACGGCCGATCAAAAAACAACCATTGATGAGATCTTACAAAACATGAGTGAGCCTTATCAAATGAATCGGCTTTTACAAGGTGAGGTTGGTAGTGGGAAGACAACAGTCGCGGCTATTGTTATGCTTGCGGCGGTGAGTGGTGGTTATCAAGCTGCTCTACTATGTCCAACTGAAATCTTAGCTTATCAACATTTTGATACACTGAAAAAAGCCTATCGAGATTATGATATGGTAAATGTTGCGGTATTGACATCAAGTATCAGTGCTAAAGACCGAAAAGTAATTTTAGAAGATTTAGCATCTGGTAAGATTAATATTTTAATCGGAACCCATGCAATCTTTCAAAAAGATGTCGTTTATCAAAACTTAGGGATTGTTATTGCTGATGAGGAACACCGCTTTGGGGTTCGTCAACGGGTATCGATTCGTAACAAGGGAAAAGATGTCGATTACTTGAAGATGAGTGCGACCCCAATTCCGCGATCACTGGCGATTACCGCCTATGGTGATAATGAAATATCAGTGATAAAGACGATGCCTAAAGGTCGAAAAGATGTGGTTACTAAGTTTGTCGAAGATCATGAGAAACGCTTAGTGGTTGAACACATGAAAGAAGAAATTGAAAATGGTCATCAAATTTATGTTGTGACTCCATTAATTAATGAATCAGAAGCCATTGATACGGCTAATGCAACCAAGATCTATGAGAATATGAAAGATTACTTTAAGGGGATTGCTGAGGTTGGTTTACTACACGGTAAAGTAAAAAGTGAAGAACGGGAACAAGTAATGGAGAGGTTTATTAACAAGGAAATCCAAATCCTTGTCGCAACCAGCGTTATTGAAGTAGGTGTCAATGTGCCTAATGCAACAACAATTGTGATCCTTGGTGCCGAACGCTTTGGGGTGGCCCAACTTCACCAATTACGAGGACGTGTCATGAGAAGTGATGCGGTGCCTTATTGTTTCCTAATTAGTGATTTTGCGAGTGAAAGTGCCATTGAGCGCTTAAAGATGGTCGAAGAAAACAGCGATGGTTTTGTCCTTGCTGAATATGACTTAAAGGTAAGAGGCCCTGGTGAGTTTTTTGGTGAAAAACAATCAGGAGCGATGAACTTTAAGTATTGTGACTTGAAAGAAGATACTCATCTGTTTGAACAGTTAGATAATGATGCGTATCAATTGATTAAGAATCCGGCATTTGAGACGGACCCAAAGTATACTCATTTATATGAGTATGTAAGAAAAATAAACCAACGAGTGAAAGTTGAGTTGGATTAGGAGGCCAAATTATGATTAAACTGGCAATTGATGCAATGGGAGGCGACTACGCTCCCGACATTACCGTTAAAGGCGCAATGCAAGCGATTAAAGAATTCCCTGACTTAGAATTAGTATTATACGGTGACAGAGAACGGATAATGCCGCTATTGACTGACTCGACCCGGATTACCGTTCAACACGCTCCGCGCCAAATCCAAATGGGAGAAAAAGATCCGATTACGGAAATTAGAAACAATCGTGACACCTCGATGGTAACGGCTTTTGAAGCGGTTAAAAACCGAGAAGTTTCAGGAGTGGTTACTGCCGGACCTACCCAAGGTGCCATTGTTGCGGCGCATTTAATTATTCGAAGAATCAAAGGGATGAAGCGAGTAGCTCTTTGTCCGAATATCCCTACTTTAAAAGAAGGTGGAGCAATAATGCTCGATGTTGGTGCCAACATTGAGATTAGACCTGAGCATATTGTTCAATATGCTGAATTTGCTCATATCTATTCACAAGCCGTTCGTGGTATTGAAAATCCAACGTGTGCTCTTTTGAACATTGGAACGGAACCAGGAAAAGGCCGTGAACTTGAAAAAGAAACATATCAATTATTATCAGAAAATAAACTCCTTAATTTTAAGGGAAACATTGAACCAAAAGAATTATTGACCAGTGATATTGATATTATTATAACTGATGGTTTTACCGGAAATATCGCGATGAAAACTTTTGAAGGTGCGGCTAAAGCCTTTGGTCTAGCCTTAAAAGATGAGATTCAAAAGACGTTTGCTGGTAAACTAGGTTACTTATTTATGCGTAAAAATCTATCAAACTTTAAGCAACGCTTTAGTGCTGATGAGATTGGTGGTGCTGCTATTTTTGGGGTAGATGGGGTTGTTATTAAAGCTCATGGCTCTAGTAGTGCCTATGCTTTTAAAAATGCCATTCGTCAAGCACGACTAGCTGTATTGGGGGATGTTGTCAATAAGATGAAAGAACGAATCCAAGATAGTCCGATTAGTGAGTAATCTAAAAAAGATGAAAAAACCTAAAACTTCTAATCGACATCTTATTGGTGAATTTCTCAAAAAATACGGCTTGCAATATGCAAATATTGATTTAATTGAAACAGCATTAACCCATGCCTCATATGCTAATGAGCATCATACTCGTCATAATGAGCGTTTAGAGTTTTTAGGCGATGCGGTGCTTCAATTATTAACTTCAGAATACATCTATAAAACCTTTCAAGACTTAGATGAAGGGCATATGAGTAAACTAAGAGCCGCCTATGTTTGTGAAGAAGCAAACCTCACCTATGCCAAAGAAATTGGTGTTGATAAAATGATTAAACTAGGCAAAGGTGAAGAAGCCACTGGAGGGCGTGATCGCACGGCGATTCTTTGTGATGCCTTTGAAGCAGTACTTGGAGCCATCTATTTGCTTGGTGGTTTAGAAGACGTTAACAAAGTATTGACTGTTGTCGTTTTCCCTAAAATTAAATCTGATGAAATAGAACCTTTTGTTGACTATAAAAGTCGACTTCAAGAATACATTCAAGCCGAAAAAAGATCAATCTTACAATATACCCTTGATAAGGTTGAAGGCCCACCTCACCGACGAACGTTCACCATGAGTGCCTATCTTGATGGCATCAGACTTGGGACTGGTGAGGGCGCAACCAAAAAAGAAGCAACCCAAAATGCAGCTCGCGAAGCTTTGAAAAAACTTGCTGTAGATTAATATCGAAAGTAACCTTCTATTTATTACCTTCATAGGTTATAATTAGGAGGTTTTTATTGTGGATGTCTTTCTTTTAGTTTTAACTCTCTACATCCCGACACTTTTTGTCCTTTATGAATTTCTTAAAATTAGAATATTCGAGTTCCAAATAGACTCAATAATAACTGTAAAAAATTTACCTACATTATAGGTTGAGCAAGTATTTATTTTATGATATACTAACGGTGGTGAATCATTATGAACAATCTAGCAAAATTAATCAAATCCAAAGTTATATCTTTTACCGACAGCATTTTAGAGAACTATCATGCCCTCGGTCTCGATGAAACCGAGGCCATCATTTTAATTAACCTATATCGTCAACAAGAAGAAGGTAATGAATTCTTGCGGATTAGCGATTTAATTGCTAAGATGTCGATTGATGAACGATATGCCAGCGAGAAGGTATTACGACTAGTTCAGTTTGGTTACATTTCTTTAGAAATAACTGAAGATGGTTGTGAAAAGTTTAGTCTTGATCAAACCTTTGAAAAATTAGGTGATCTGTTAGAAAAGGGTAAAACCAATAGCCCCTACGACCATCAAAAGTTATTACAACAAGTAGTAATGTATACCGAAAGCCTTTATGCTAAGGCTTTAAATGCCGCTGAATTAGAAATTATAAATCATTGGATTGAAGATGGTTATACTTATGATGAAATGAAAGCAGCAATTCTTGAAAGTCTGAAAGCTAAAAAGATGCACTTGCGTTATGCTGATGCGATTTTAGTTAATCAAAGAAAACAAAAAAAACGCTTTGAAAATGCTCAACCAGACCCAGCATTAAAAGCAATCTTGGATCAGGTATATGTCAAGAAAAAGTATTAAAGAAATATTGAAGATTGCATCAGAAATGTTTCCTGATGCAAAATGTGAATTAAATTATCGAAATCTTTTTGAATTGTTAATTGCTGTTGTATTGAGTGCCCAAACTACTGATGTGCGGGTAAATATTGTGACGAAAGACTTATTTGAGCGATTCCCAACCCCTGAATCCCTTGCGAATGCAAAACTTTCTGAGGTGGAAGAGGTAATTAAAAGTATTGGTTTATATAAAAATAAGGCAAAAAGTATTGTTGGAATTGCTAAGGCCTTAGAAAACAAGGAAGTGCCAAAGAGCTTTGAAGAACTGATTAAACTCCCTGGGGTTGGTAGAAAAACAGCCAATGTAGTTTTATCCGAAGGTTTTCGAATTCCACGGATTGCGGTGGACACTCATGTTGAGCGGGTATCCAAAAGACTTAAAGTCGTTGAACCGAGTGCTACCCCTTTAGAAGTAGAAGAAGCACTGATGGCTGGTCTTGACCCTAAAGACTATCACCAGGCTCACCATACTTTGATCTTCTTCGGCAGATATCATTGTTTGGCCCGAAACCCAAATTGTGCAGTGTGCCCACTTACGGATAGTTGCCGGTACTATGAAGAACATTATCAAAATAAAAATGAGTAATAAGTGAAAGGTCACCCCTGGATATGGGGATGACCTTTTTTTGATGATTATTGTAGTATTATGCATAAGTTTACCTCAATATGTGACAAAAGACGCACTTTCTTTTTAATAGAATAATTGTGAGGTGAAATTATGAGAGTTAAATTTTTTGATGAAAGCCATGAGCAGGATCTTGAAGATAAGATTAATGAGTTTTTGCTTGATATGAAAGATGAGGATATTATTGATATCAAATATCAAGTCGCGATCATGTATGATAATCGCGAACAAATTTATTGTTATACTTGTATGATTCAATATAAAAACCCCAAAGAGGAATAATCTATCCTCTTTGGAGTTTTTTTAAGTAGTCTTCATCGATATCGATATAAATGGTTTTTTGGTTTTTATAAGTGACTTGATAACCTTTGGTTTTCGGAATCTTTTTTACATTTTTAATACTGGTGTAATCAACGGGAATTGATGATGAGTGTCTTGATTTGGAATTTGCACCAGCAAGCATTGCTGCTGTTCTAATGATAGTTTCAGTTAATTCATCACATCTAACAATGACATGGGCCCCCGGATAGTCTTTCACATGAAAGAAGAAGTCTTTAGGAGAGGCAAACTTGTTGGTCAAATAATTATTTTGATAATTATTTTTTCCAACATAAATAATAGCATTATCAACCTTGTAAGAATCAATCTTGCTTTTTATCAGCTTTTGGCGTTTCTTTTTTGAAGGCTTGATGTAGTTGTTGGTTATTAGTTCATCTTCAATTTCTTTTAATTCTAAGGAATTAGCATGATCAATTTGAAAGTCGATTAGTTCAAGATAATCAATCTCATCTTTGGTTAAACTAATCTGACCATTGATTTCGCCAATAGCTGTTTTTGCTTTTTTTGCTTTTTTAAAGAAATCATTGAGGTTTTCTGAAGGGGATAGCGTTGGGTCTAATGAAATGGTTAGTTCTTTATTGTCATTATAATAGTCAATGACAGTGATGCTTTCATCACCCTTTTTAGCCAGGTACAAATGACTTTGTAACAGTTCCCCTAGTTTTTGATAGGCAAGATTTTCATGGGCATGCAGTAAATCATCTCTTAGATTGGCTAATTTTTGATTAGCCCTTTTTAAATAACGTTTGATTACTTGTTTTAAGCGAGTGACAAAGACACTGCTTTCATGAATGCTTAGCCCGTATATATGATCAAGTAATTGTGATAAGGTTGGAAAAGAAGTCCGCTCACCATTTAGATGTAAAAGGTCATAGGCATAAAAGAAAACCTTTTGACCAGTATTGATTAATGTAGGTCTTACTGGTTGATTGATGACTTCTTTTACGCTTCCTCTAAAGTGAAATTCATTCATCATTAATTTTGAAACACCAGAGAAATTATATAATATTTCATCGTTTTTCATCAAGAAAGGATTGACGGTGTTTTCTTGATAAGGAAGCACGTATTTAGCTCTTGGAATAATAATACGATAGTTTTCTGCACTTGGTGGTAAATATCGAGCAGCTTCTAATATTTCATAGTCTTCATTAGTGATTACTAGATTACTATTTCGCCCCATAATTTCAAGGAAAAGCCAAAGACGTTTGGCATCACCAAAATCATCAGTTGTATCAAATTCTATTTTAATACAACGGTCATTACCAATTTGACTAAGATCACTAATAACGGCTCTTTCGAGGTTTTTCTTTAAAAAGAGGCCCAATCTTTGGGGTTCACTGATGGGGATATCTCCCGTTTTAGTCAAATGAATCCGTGGGGCATTGAGGGCCGATGAAATAAGTAAGTGGTGGTTCGCACCACCAGACCTCACTTCAAAGATGAATTCTAAATTGTTTAATTGGTAGACTTTTTGAACCCGCCCACCTTTTAAAATTGAGGAAAGTTCATCGGTCAAATAATGAATAAAGGTACCATCGATTGCCATAATACTAGCGTCACTCCCTTTTAGGCAGCAGCCATTGCTGCTTCATCTTGAATCTTCTTGGTAATGATTGAGGCCATCATAATTTTTAATAGTAATTGATTTGTCATAACTGGATGATTGATTGATCTGGTTTCAAAGTAATAACTATAACACAACGCAATAGCGATGAGAGTGCGATTAGCCTTTAAGCATTTCCAAAAGCCAAAGACATCTTTAAATTCGGCTAAATAATTAGAGACCTCCACAATCTCGCTCGCCAAGGTTTTATTACTCATATCGATCAAAGGGGCTAGTCCTAAGAGCGGAAGGGCATAATAATTTACTTTAGTTTTCCTTTCTCTTAAGTGATGATACATTGAGCGAGTTTCCCGTGCTATTAGTCGCCAGTTTGTTGCGCTTGGATATTCATTTTTATTAAGCATTAAGATTTGGGCTAGTGAATAGGTGCTAGAGCTTGTGCTAAATCCTTCGTTTCGCAAATTATTATAACATTCTTCAATTTCATCAATGTTTTGGAATTGATCAAATGATGCTAGGAAACTAGCCGAAACAATGTCGTATGGTGATGTTATAAAGGAATGTTTGTTTCTTATTGCTTTATAATAATTTATAGTTTTACTTATTAAGACATCTTTTTTCTCATCACCTTTGGCGATGACAAAACTAGAGTATAATAAGAAGGGCGAACCGAAAGTAGTTGCCGGTTTTAATTGAGGATATATTCCAAATATATCATTAAAGAGACTCTTGTAAAGTGATTCGTTTATTAAGATAGAACTTAAAAGATGGATGTTAGCTCTTCCTCTAAAGTATGAATACCAAGGAGAATTGTTTTTGATAAATTGCTTAATTTCATTGATCTTTTTGATATTATCTTCATCTTTACTTATACAACATCCAAGAAAAAAACGAACCAAACTAGGTAATGCTTTGATCTCTGATTTTACTAATCTTACTGTTTCCACATAGTGTTCAATCCGATTCTTTAGTTCGTTGTCCATAGTTTCACCCCCTTTAACTATATTATAACATTTATTTGATAAATGTTGATATTTAATATCAAGAAAAATCCAATTGTAGAAAATATGCCGAAAATGTTGCGATAAGATAAAAAGTAGGTTATAATATATTATAATTAGGAGTGATTTTTGTGAAGCTCAATCAAGACGGTTTATTGGTTGTAATATCTGGTCCATCTGGTGTCGGTAAAGGCACCGTTCGTCAAGCTCTCTTTGATATGAAAGGACATAATTTAGTTTACTCGGTTTCAATGACAACAAGACAACCCCGAGCTGGTGAAGTTGATGGTGTTGATTATTACTTTGTAACCGAAGAAGAGTTTAAAAAGCGTATTGAGGAAAACCGCTTTTTAGAATATGCCAATTTTGTTGGCAATTATTACGGCACTCCAAGAGACAAAGTGGAAGAACAACTAGCACTCGGAAATGAAGTAGTCCTAGAAATTGAAGTTCAAGGTGCCTTACAAGTAAAAGAAAGAAAACCTGATGCGGTCTTTATTTTTATTGCGCCGCCATCAATGACTGACCTCGAACATCGATTAGTTACCCGAGGCACCGAGAGTTATGAAATTATTAAAGAACGACTCGAAAAGGCGCGCCGTGAAATTGGACTAGCGCCAGAATATGATTATATTGTCATCAATGATGATGTTCATAATGCGGCTGATCGCATTATGGCCATAATCAGAGCGGAACACGCTCGTACAAAACGTTGTTTAGACAATTATTATGCTTTAATGGAGGAATGATAAAATGCATGGTTCAGAAGGATTGCGTTACCCATCAATTGACCAATTGATTGATAAGACCAATTCAAAATATAAATTGGTTATTGCAGTTGCTAAACGTGCCCGTGAAATTGAAGAAGGAGTACATGCTCCTGATAAAGGTGTTCCATTAATTGATAAACCAGTTAATAAAAAGAGTATTGGTATGGCTTTAGAAGAGATTTTAGCCGGCAAAGTAAAGGTTAAATAATTTATGAGTTTAACTGACTTAATCAAAACCTATGAGGACCTTAGAAGAAAAATAAAAGCCTTAAACTATGCCCTATGGATGATTAGCTGGGACACTGAAACAGAAGTACCATCAGGTGCTCTGGCTTATCGCTCCAAACAAGTTGGGATATTATCAGAAGAACTATATAAACTTACAACTTCTGAAGAAATGATCAAAGTTGTTAAGGAACTCTATGATCGAAAAGATGAATTAGATGAGGTTCTCGCAAGAGAGATTTATCTTGCTGAGAAGCGGATAGAAAAACAACTAAAGATTCCAATGGAAGAGTATGTTGAGTATCAGATGTTGATTGCCCAAACTCAATCAATATGGGCCGATGCTAAACGTCAAAATAATTATGAATTGTTTAAGCCAAGTCTTGAAAAAATTGTTGAATTAACTAAAAAGCGAATCAAGTATTTAGAAACTGATGAATTAAAAGGTTATGATGTCTTGCTTGATGAATTTGAAGAAGGAATGACATCGGTTAAATATGATCATTTCTTTAATACCTTAAAGAAAGATCTGGTTCCATTTGTGATGGAAGTTATCAATAAAAAGCAAAAGACTTTTGCTTTTGATAAGTTAAATTACCCAATAGACCTACAAAAACAATTTGTGAGTTACTTAATGGATGTTTTGGGTTATGACCAAAAACATGGTTTGATTAAAGAAAGTGAACATCCGTGCACTTCTAATGTTAGTTCCACTGATGTTCGGATTACTAATCATTACTATGAGGATAATTTCACCTCTGGTATTTTCTCAGCAATTCACGAGATGGGGCATGCACTGTATGAGCAACAAGTAGATCCTGCCCTCGATGATACGATGCTTGCTGGTGGGGCCTCAATGGCACTGCATGAATCACAATCGAGATTCTATGAAAATATCATTGGTAGAAGCTATGCTTTCTGGCAAGCTCATTACCCTAAATTACAAGCAACATTCAAAGATCAATTAAAAGAAGTAACCTTAGATCAGTTTTATCAATATATTAATAATTCTTATGCTTCCTATATTAGAACGGATGCTGATGAATTAACTTACTCACTTCATATTATGATTCGTTATGAAATCGAAAAGGATTTAATGGAAGAAAGAATTACTGTCGATGAATTACCACAAGTGTGGAATAGTCTAACGGAAAAGTATTTAGGAATTGTTCCTAGGAACGACCAAGAAGGCATCTTGCAAGATGTGCACTGGTCAGCCGGCCTCTTTGGTTATTTTCCAACGTATGCCCTTGGTTCTGCCTACAGTGCGCAAATCTATGAGGCAATGAAAAGAGATCTTGATATTGAAAAAGAATTATTGAATGGGACAACCCTGGCAATTAATAAATGGTTACAAGAAAAGATTCATCGCTATGGTCAATCCAAAGCACCAATTGAAATCTTTGAAAGCGCCGTTAATGCAAAATTTGATGCTAGTTATTTCGTGACTTACTTAAAAGATAAATATCAAAATCTAAAGTAGTCCTCCCATAATATTAATATATTGATTACCAAAATTGTTTTGCAATTTTGGTAATCTTTTTAATGAAATAACACATATAAAAGAATATTTTGGTTAAAATATCAAACGCAAGAAAAAAAGATAAAAAATATTTAAAAATTCTTTTGTTTTATTCTTGACATTTGGACCTTAAATCTGTATAATATATGAGGTTATTAAATAGTACTTCGTTTTGGCAGTTTGTCAAAACTATATTTTATGCATAAATGAAACGCCCGGATATGTGGTAACATCAACGAAAGGAGGAGTAAAGATGCCTACAATTAATCAACTAATCCGTAAGTCTCGTCGTGATAAGGTACGTAAATCAAAGTCACCTCATTTAGGTATTGTCTACAATGCTCTTAAGAAAGAACATACACAAGTCAATTCACCTCAAAAAAGAGGAGTTTGTACACGTGTAACGACTATGACTCCAAAGAAACCAAACTCAGCGATTCGTAAAACAGCACGTGTTCGTTTGACTAATGGTATTGAAGTAACAGCTTACATTCCTGGTATTGGTCACAGACTACAAGAGCACAGCGTGGTTTTAATTCGCGGTGGACGAATCAAGGACTTACCTGGGGTTCGTTATCATATCGTACGTGGTACATTGGATACTACAGGAGTTGAAAATCGTTTACAAGCGCGCTCTAAATATGGAGCTAAACGACCAAAGAAAAAGTAATGAAAAGTTTAGAAAGTAAAAACCTTATTAGAAATTTGATTCAATTTACTATGAAAGAAAGGAGGAATCAATATGCCTCGTAAAGGTCATGTGCCAAAGAGAAAGGTCTTACCCGATCCAATTTATAATTCAAAATTGGTGACTAAATTAATAAACAGTATCATGTTAGATGGTAAAAAAGGTGTGGCTCAACAAATCCTTTATGGAGCGTTCGATCGAGTTGCTAAGCAAACGGGTCGCGATGCCCTAGAAGTATTTGAAGAAGCATTAAACAATATTATTCCTCAACTTGAAGTTCGTTCTCGCCGTGTTGGTGGTGCTAACTATCAAGTGCCAGTGGAAGTGCGTCCTGAAAGAAAGATTACATTAGGATTGAGATGGTTAACTCAATATGCACGTCTTCGCCATGAGAAAACTATGGAAGAAAGACTTGCAAAAGAAATTATTGATGCTGCAAATGGTGTTGGAGCAGCGGTTAAAAAACGTGAGGATACTCATCGTATGGCCGAAGCTAATAAAGCATTTGCTCATTATCAATGGTAATTTGAAGGGAGTTAAAATCAATGCCTCGTGATGTATCATTAGAAAAAATTCGCAACATCGGTATCATGGCGCATATTGATGCTGGTAAAACCACGTTCACTGAACGCGTCTTGTATCATACAGGTAAAATTCACAAGATGGGTGAAACCCATGATGGGGCTGCCCAAATGGACTGGATGGTTCAAGAGCAAGAACGAGGAATAACAATTACATCTGCTGCTACCACAGCATATTGGCATCAACACCGCATTAATATTATTGATACCCCAGGACACGTCGATTTCACGGTTGAAGTAAGTCGTTCATTACGTGTGCTTGATGGTGCGATAACTGTTCTAGATGCACAAGCAGGTGTTGAACCCCAAACTGAAACAGTGTGGCGCCAAGCAACAGACTATCATGTCCCGCGGGTTGTGTTCGTCAATAAGATGGACAAAACTGGTGCTGACTTTAAGTTTAGTGTTGATTCGCTACACAAACGACTTGAAGCCAATGCTCATCCGATTCAACTCCCAATAGGAGCTGAAAATCATTTTAAAGGTATTATCGATTTAGTTGAATTGAAAGCCTATATGTTTAAAGACAATGATCCGGATGAACATTCGACAGTAGTAGATATTCCAGATGAGTATGCAGATGAAGTTGAATTTTATCGAGATGAATTAATAAACGCCTTGGTCGACTTCGATGACGACCTAATGGTTGCGTATTTAGAAGAACAAGAAATAACACCAGAAATGCTTAAGAAAGCTATTCGTAAAGCAACATTAACGGTTAAATTTTTCCCAGTTATCTGTGGAACCGCCTTTAAGAATAAAGGAATTGTCCTTGCATTAAATGCGGTAATTGATTATCTTCCATCACCAACAGAAGTGCCTAATATCACAGGGCATGATGAAAGTGGTGAACTAATTGAAGTTAAATCAAGCGATAATGAGCCGTTTGCAGCGTTAGCTTTCAAAGTTATGACTGACCCTTATGTCGGAAAACTAACCTTCTTTAGAGTGTATTCAGGATCAGTATCATCCGGTACATATATCTATAATTCTACTAAGAATAAGAGGGAACGATTAGGACGTATATTACAAATGCACGCTAATAATCGTGCCGAAATTAAGGAAGTATTCGCTGGTGAAATTGCGGCGGCAGTTGGTCTAAAAGACACAGCTACCGGCGACACAATGTGTGATGAAAAACGACCTGTAATTTTAGAATCAATGATATTCCCTGAACCAGTTATCTCGGTTGCAATTGAACCAAAAACCAAAGGTGACCAAGATAAGATGGGGGTAGCATTACAAAAACTTTCAGAAGAAGACCCAACGTTTAAAACGTACACTAACTCTGAAACTGGACAAACTATTATCTCCGGAATGGGAGAACTACACCTTGACATTATTGTCGACCGTTTACGTCGAGAATTTAAAGTAGAAGCTAATGTTGGTGCTCCACAAGTATCTTACCGTGAAACTATTCAACAAGCAGCCGAAGTTGAAGGACGCTTCGTTCGTCAATCTGGTGGGCGTGGTCAGTATGGTCATGTTGTGATTCAATTTGAACCTAACCCAGGTAAAGGCTTTGAATTTGTTGATAAAATTGTTGGTGGAGTTATTCCTCGTGAATATATTCCAGCAGTTCAAAAAGGACTTGAAAACTCTTTACCAAACGGTAACTTAGCAGGATATCCAACGATTGACATCAAAGCAACACTAGTATTTGGATCATATCATGAAGTTGACTCTAGTCAAATCGCCTTTGAAGTTGCAGCAAACCTTGCCTTCAAAGCAACCAAAGAAAAGTGTGTACCTACTCTACTTGAACCAATCATGTCAGTAGAAGTCTTAGTTCCAGATGAGTATGTTGGAAACGTCATTGGGGACTTGACAAGCAGAAGAGGACGTATCGAAGGTCAAGAGCGTCGTGGAAATACCCAAAGCATTAAAGCTTTAGTACCGCTTTCCGAAATGTTTGGATATGCGACGGCACTTCGATCCAATTCTCAAGGACGAGCTAACTACACAATGCAATTCTCGCATTATGATACTTGTCCAAAATCAATTGCTGAAGAAATAATTAAAAAACGTACTTTATAAATCAATTATTTTATTCTATTATCTTGCATTTAATCAAGGTATGGTGTAAAATATAAGAGATAAAATAATTATATTAAGATATTATTAGGAGGATTTTTAAATGGCAAAGGCTAAATTTGAAAGAACAAAACCCCATGTCAATATTGGTACTATTGGCCACGTTGACCATGGAAAAACTACATTAACCTCAGCTATTACTCGCGTATTAGCTAAAAAAGGTTTATCAAAAGTTTTAAACTATGAAGAAATCGATGGTGCACCAGAAGAAAAAGCACGTGGTATAACCATCAATACTTCTCACGTTGAATATGAAACTGACAAACGTCACTATGCACACGTTGACTGTCCAGGACACGCTGACTACGTTAAGAACATGATCACTGGTGCTGCTCAAATGGACGGAGCAATCCTTGTTGTTTCTGCAGCTGACAGTGTTATGCCTCAAACTCGTGAGCACATCCTTTTAAGCCGTCAAGTAGGTGTTCCTCGTATCGTTGTTTTCATGAACAAATGCGATATGGTTGATGACGAAGAATTATTAGACTTAGTAGAAATGGAAATCCGTGACCTATTAAGCGAATACGATTTCCCAGGAGACGATGTTCCAGTTATCCGTGGTTCTGCTCTTAAAGCAATGGAAGGCGATCCAGATGCAGAAAAAGCAGTTCTTGATTTAATGGACGCAGTTGATGCTTACATTGAAGACCCAGTTCGTGATGTTGACAAACCATTATTGTTACCAGTTGAAGACGTATTCTCAATCACTGGTCGTGGTACAGTTGCTACTGGCCGTGTTGAACGTGGTACAGTTAAAGTTGGTGACCCAGTTGAAATCGTTGGTATTCACGAAACTAACACTTCAGTTGTTACTGGTGTTGAAATGTTCCGTAAATTACTTGACCAAGCTCAAGCTGGAGATAACGTAGGTGTATTATTACGTGGTATTACTCGCGACGAAATCGTTCGTGGACAAGTTATCGCAAAACCTAAATCAGTTACTCCTCACTCAGAATTTGAAGCACAAGTATACGTTCTTACTCAAGCAGAAGGTGGACGTCACACTCCATTCTTCTCAAACTATCGCCCTCAATTCTACTTCAGAACAACTGACGTTACTGGCGTAATCGAATTACCAGAAGACATTAAGATGGTTATGCCTGGCGATAACACTACTATGACTGTTAAATTAATCCACCCAATTGCTGTTGAGCAAGGAACTAAATTCTCAATCCGTGAAGGTGGACGCACAGTAGGTTCTGGTAGCGTTACTAAGATTCTTGCTTAATTTAAGATTAAAATATAGTCACACTTCGGTGTGACTTTTTTCATTTAATTTAATAGATTACACCCCCCTCATTTAGGTGTTTTTGATATAAAAAGGGTAGGTAATATGAAAAATAAAAAGTTCTTGACTTTTAAAAATCAAGAACCTTTTATGTGATTTATAATAGTGTTTTTAAAATTTATTAAAGTTTACTAAAGAGGGAGTCACCAAAATACTCAATTTAAAAAAATATATCTCAGTTTAAAACATACATATATTCGTATTGATCAATTAAGTCAAACTGTTTCATGAAAATGTATGATTGGTTTAAATTGATTAAATAATTTTGGTAGGTGCCCTTGTTTCCTGCTTTTGTGACCAATTTATTTGCTTTCATTATGTTTATTTTTAGAATTGATAAGAAATCTTGCCAAGAGTATCGATTAATATCTAAAACGTTCCCCCTATCGGATACATTTTTTTGTAGTCGCAAAGTTCATTTATTTGAATCATAAAGCTTTTTTTAAGGCAATAATATTATTTACAGTTATTATAGGTTTATGCAGATCAGAAATTCAATATCTTGGTCCATTATATTCGGTTTATCTATAATATAATGATTATATATTATATTTTTAGGATTATTTAATTATTAAATAATTACTTTTTATTTGCAATAATTTTTATTTTTGTGTTAAATAGTGGTATAATAAGTTTTAAGATAAAGTAATATTAGTGACAACTTGGGAGGTAAAAAGATGTTTGTTGATACTCATGTACATTTAAATGATCGAAGATTATATGAAAATTTAGAGGAAGTAATCGCTGAAGCAAATGATGCTGGAGTGGGCTTAATGGTTTGTATTGGCTATGATAAAGTCTCATCTCAACTTGCCTTAGAAATAGCTAAGAAGTATCCGGGAGTTTATGCAGCTCTTGGATTTCACCCAAGTGATATTAAAGGAATAACTGATGAAGACTATCAGTGGCTAGAAGAACAAGCAGAACACGAAAAGGTTGTTGCCATTGGGGAAATTGGCCTTGATTATTACTGGAATAAAGACAACAAAGAAGCACAAGCACAGGCCTTTGAAAGACAACTAGCCATTGCTGCTAAACTTCAAAAACCAGTAGTCATTCATATGAGAGAAGCTAGCCAAGATACTTATCAAATATTAAAGAAGCATTATGATAAGATCCCAGGAGGAGTAATGCACGCCTATAGTGGTAGTGCAGAAATGGCCCATGAGTTTGTCAAGTTAAATCTTTTAATTGGAGTAGGTGGTGTTGTCACCTTTAAGAATGGTCAAAAATTAAAAGAGGTGGTGCAAGAACTTGATGCTAAGCATCTGGTTACAGAAACTGATGCACCATATCTAACACCAGTACCATATCGGGGTAAAACCAATTATCCTAAATATATCCCACTTATCGCAAGTGAGATTGCTGAGATAAAAAACATGAGTCTTGATGAATTAATGAATCAAATCCTAACAAATACTAAAATACTATTTAACATTAAATAATGGAGGGTTTACTATGAAAAGAAATTTTGCAAAAATAATACTTGTTTTGCTTTTAGTCTTTACTTTAGGTGGATGTGAATTAACCGGTGACAAAACAAATAATGAAATTATTACAAGAAGATATGTAGATGTTGAAAACATCACTATTGTAGATTTTCAAAATCTAATTGAAGAAGTTATTACGAAAGTTGAAAGATCAGTTATTGGTGTTACTCATAAGAATAACAATAATCCAATATCGGTTGGTAGTGGCGTTGTTTACCGTCAACAAGTAGTCTTAAAAGATCCTTCTAAAGGTGAAGAAGCCGAAGGAAACATTGATCACTATGTGTACCGGGCAGTTACCAATCGTCACGTCATTCAAGATGATCGTAACCGTACCTTCCAAGTTTACGCCTATATGGGCTATGATGATGAAGAGGTTAAGGCGACTGTCATTGGGATGGATCCTAAAGTTGATATAGCTGTTATTGAATTTAAATATTCAAAACATATTATGCCGATAAAGTTTGCTGAGATTGATAGTGCCGACCCATCTAAGCAAATTAAAAAAGGTTCATTTGGGATTGCTATTGGTAACCCAGATGGTTACAAATACTTTGGTTCTGCCACCCTTGGAATCATTAGTGCCCCAATTCGCTATATGGAAGATGACAGTAATGGCGATGGCATTGTTGATTTCTATGGTGAATACATTCAACACGATGTTGCGATTAACCCTGGAAATAGTGGTGGGGGACTCTTTAATATTAAAGGCGAACTAATTGGTATCAATACTTTAAAATTAGTATCTAACAATATCGAAGGTATGGGATTTGCTATACCAGCAGATATTGTCGCCAAGATTGTCTTTGAATATATTGAAACAGGACAACAAATAGTTAGACCAAAATTAGGTGTTACTGGTATTGAAGTAAAGAGCATTACTCCAGCAGTTAGTGAAGCCAACAACTTAAAACCTATTCCAGAAGGAATCAATTATGGAATCTATGTTACTGACCTAGTACAAGGTGGAAGCGTATATGGTAGTGGGGTTGAAAAAGATGACATCATCTTAACCTTTGATGGTATGCCAATAAAATACACATATGAATTAATGGCTATCATGAGTAACCTTGTTGATTACAGTGTGGGCGATGTTGTTGAAATTACTTATTACTCCCGTGCTACAGGTCAAATAAAAACAGTAGAAATCACCTTAAAAGCATCTGAATAGTACAATATAATTATTAATAAAAACCTTATTTGAATAACAATCTTCAAATAAGGTTTTTTTATTCCCAATATGTGCCATAAATTGTTACAATAAGAAAATAATTAACCTATAAAGACAATAATTTGTCAGATTTTAAGGCTATTTAGTTGATTTTTTTGGTGGTTTCGTGTATTATTATAGACAATATATGTCGAAATTTTACAAATATTGACTGATATAAAGGTCGAAATGAAAGGTGGAATGAGCAAGATGGTTATTAGACTAATTAATGATGTTCTCAGTAATTTCACCTTTATTTTTATTTTCATTACAGCTTGTATCGTTCTTAGTCTTTACAGTAAACTTCTAAGAAAGATCATCCTTACTATTACGGCAGTTTATTCAGTATTGCTTTCAGCCTTTCTTTTAGATGATGCCAATATAATTGAAGTACCTTTTGCTTTATATTACCTTACCAAAGAAATCTTAACTAATAGTTTATATATTGTTCATGATGGAAGTGCCTTAATCAATTATTTTGCTTCCACTTTTAATAATCGTTTGTTATTTTTTATTTTATTTCATTTCTTTAATTATTTGTACTTTTATTCTCAAATAACTTATCGTCGTCGCTATTTTTATAAAATAGTTAGATATTTTAAAAGAATAGAAGTTAGGATAAAACATGATCTACCCGTAACAATTAAAAATGTATTTTTTCAAAAACTAAGTGTTAATAAACTTACCGTGGTATTACGATGTTAAAATCCACGGATTCTAACCAGTAGATCTTTATGGATGAGAAAGCCATAAAGGCTTAAGCAGTTAGAATAACTCAGTGATAAATTTTGAATTGTTAAGGAGAGAAAAAATATGAAATCATTAGTTAAAACTCAAAAAGGATTTACCTTAGTAGAATTAATAGTCGTTATTGCAATTATTGGTATCTTAGCAGCAGTTCTTGTGCCAAGTCTTACAGGATATATTACTAAAGCTAGACAAAGTGCAGCTTTACAAGAAGCAGAATCATTAAAAACTGTTTATGCTACTTTCTTAGTAGAAGAAGCAGATGGTATCGAAGATGAAGAAGAGTTCATTCTTTATGCAACTGAAATCTTAGATTTCAAAGGAACATTAAAATATAATGCATATGATGAACAATTTGAATATACTGCATCAAATAATTTTATTGTTATTTTTAAAGTAGTTAATGGACAACTTACTGTCCAAGGAGATCCAATAAAAGCGTAATAACTTATCATAAGGGGGACATTTATCTAGTTTACAAGAGGGGGAGTAACTTAGATTTTTAGTTACTCCCTTTTTATGGGATAATTTTTTATTGTATCCTATGTGAATGACAATTGAAAGGAGCGATGCATATGAAATTATTGAGAAATAGAAAAGCCTTTACCTTAGTGGAGTTAATTGTTGTTATTGGGATTATCGGAATCTTGGCAGCAGTATTAGTTCCATCATATGTTAAATATGTGGAAAAGGCTAGAGATACAAAAGCATTACAAGAATCAAAAATGATTCAAGATTTATATCGTAACTGGTACTTACTAGAAGGTCACAATTTTGAAAGTGCCGATGATGCCATCCATGATTTTATTGTCAAGGCTCACCGTGACCATGGAATCCCTGAAGGCACGTTGAATTACTATATTGAAGAAGTAGCAGTTGACTCAGACCTCGAGCCTTTAAGCGCGAAAATCGACACCGAAGAAAATAAAAACATGAATGTGGTTATATTCTTTCTTGCTTCCTACAATAGAACCATTTTAATGAATGTTGGTGTTGAAGGAAATCGGATTGCTGATGCGATTAAGGTAAGTGAAAAAGTGTATAAGACTTTTGACCAAGCCTTAGAAGAAAAGTCAATCGCAAAAGATGTTTTAGAATATGCCATTAAAGAAGATGGTACTTCCGTTTGGAATGCTGATAAAGTGAAGGTTACCGTTGTAGCCTTTGATGGTGAAAGTATTGTCGATGAGTTTGAAATCAGACAACACAAAATGATTAATCATTTAATCGCTAAACCAAGAATTCAAATTGATAATGTGGTTCCTGAGTTTCTCGGATGGCAAACAGCCGAAGCAGAAGGAATCAAATATATTGGCACTGGTATCAGTGTAAACATTAACGAACCAGTGACAACTGATCTGGTTATAATTCCTTCATTTGAAAATGCCAATGAAGAAGACTGCTTTGCATACATCAAAGAAACAGGAATTTACTATTACGCATTATCAGATGCGATCTATTATGCCAACGCCACAACCAATACTCAAACTGTAGTTGTGCGAAAAAACACAACCATTGATAGCGATATGGTTGTTAACAGTAATGTGACCATCTTAATACCGTTTGATAGTAAATATGTAACTGATTATAAGAAAGTAGATTCTGGTACTGATAAATCATTAACTGACCCAGCTTATGTTACATTAACCGTCACAAACAATGCGACTGTTACAATCAACGGCAAGTTGATTGTTAATGCAGTGGTGGGCTATAAACAGCCGAATTCAGGCATTATTTCTGGTGGTTATGGGACGTTAATCATTAATGAAAACAGTAAGGTGGTTTTAGAGGGAAGCGCTACTCTTTTATCATATGGAATGATTAAAGGAGAAGGCTCAATTGAAGCCAAGACGGGTGCTGCAGTAACCGAATTATTAAAGATTGTAGACTGGCGCGGTGGCGCTAATGCCCAAGGCACTTACAATAAGGGGGTATTCCCAATGAATGACTTTTTCTTGACTAACATTCAAACCGACCTCATTTTAAATGAGGGTGCCTCTTTAAAGGGACTCACCTATGTGAATGTATCTTTATCATTCCTTAAATTACCTGGTGAAGTTGATCTTGAGATCATTGGCCCTAATGGACTATTTGTTGTAAAAGAAGATGGACGTGTTACTAAGTCATATCAAGAAGAGGAACAAGAAACATACGGACGTATCACTTTTGAATTCGTTGGTGGTGCCTATGATAATGCCATCTCACTGAAGGTTGATACGCTATTCTATGGTGGTGTATTTGAATTTGAACTTGATACGATTCACTTCCCGATTAATTTAATGACAATTAAATTAACCGCAGGGGAATATGAGTTTACCGCAAATAAAGGATTTAAATTACTACCAGGTTCTAAACTCATTATTGAAGAAGATGCTAAAGTTGCATATGGTAATGATGTTATAGCATATGAGACTTTTAAATACTACGATGATTGGGCTGATGCAAAATACCCTGAGAACCGAAAACCAGCCGAGTTTATCGTGAATGGTGAATTAGAATTCTTAAGTACCGCTGCTGTTGGTGGTGAGATTAAGACTTCCAGCGTAGCTGGAAAACTAATCATCAATCCAGGGGTATCAACTAATGTTGTTGTTCCAGAAGGTTATCAAAAAGGAGCAACTGCCACTTGGACCGATAAAACTGGTGCCCCAATTGAAGGAATCCTTACAACTGGAAGTTCTTATTTTGATGAGTTAATCGCTCATAATGAAGTAACTGTTACCTACTCATCAAATGGTTCAGCGTGGGAACGTGATACTTATATCATCAAGATCCAACACGGAACAGATATACCTGAGATCTTAGTTTATGAAAAGAATGCTTCGTTTGAACTAAGTGACTTAGTAGTAGAAGAAGGTTATCAAATTAAGTTATATACTGATGTGGAATTATCAAACGAATGGTTTGATAATACCACAGTAACCAGTGACTTGATATTATACGCTGAGTACATTGCAAACTAAAAAGGAGATTTGAAAGATGACTAAATATATAAAAAATAATAAAGGTTTTACTTTGGTGGAACTAATTGTTGTGATTGCGATTATCGGAATCTTAGCAGCAGTATTAGTTCCAAGTTTAACAGGTTATATTAACAAAGCAAGACAAAGTGCAGCTGAACAAGATGCCCTATCAATCTATAAAGAGTTTATCGCAGAGGTTGACCCAGCAACTGAAGGCGATTTATTTGAAGGTCAATACGTTGTTGAAAGCGGAAATTATCTTGTAGTTATCGTTAACGGAGCAGTAAATGCTTCCTATAAAGTAGGCGATTCATCAATTCCATTTGAACTTGCTAGTTTTGATGCAGAATATGGACTAGACAACTTACCAGAAGATTTCAAGTATTACGCACTTACTAGTGAGGGAATTGTTGATAACGAGTACTACAAGTAAGCAGGTGCGATCAATGAAAAGATTAAATAACAAAGGATTTACGCTTGTAGAACTAATTGTAGTTATTGCTATTATCGGGATATTGGCTGCGGTGTTAATCCCTAGTATTACGGGCTATATTGAAAAAGCAAGATTTTCAAATGATAACCAAACCGCAGCCAATATGACAAAAGCATTAAATTTATACTGTATTGAAAATGATGTTGATTTAGATGAGTTAAGTGGTATTGATATTAGAACAATCCTTATCACTCAAAAACAAAATCTAACACCATCATCAAGCAAATGGAGTTATTTCTATAACGAAAGCACTAAAACAATTGAGGTAGCCTATTTTGATAAAGTTGGGCTAAATGCTGCTAGTGCAGTAGAAGACTTGACCGAAGTTAATGCTGGTTATTATTTGCTTGGAAGAGGCAAGAGTAATATTGAACAAATAGTTAACGCTTTAGTAAACGGAAACTATAATTACTTTGAAAAAAACAAATCTTCGATTGATGCTAAATACAGTGAATATGTAGACATGGTTGAAACTAATTACAACTATGAAAAAGTAATTTATATCAATATGTTTAATATCACTAATCCAAGTCTTGCGACTACCAGTAAGACTTATGAAAAGATTGTCTTTTGTGAACTCACTAACTTTATCCCAAATAACATCACAATTGAAAAAGAACTATTGAGTGATGATTACCAAATCGTGAATAAGAATCTTGTGTTTGTGATTGCGGGGAGTGGTAATCTATCAGAGGTTGTTAAGAAGAACGTTAGCAAAAGTGTAGAGTTATCAAGACTAAGCAGCACCGTAACAGCAAAACCTAAAAATGGTGTAACGATTGATAATCTTGAAGCTAAACTAGCGTTAAAGGGAAACTCTACTTATCAAGAGATTTCGGCAGCTGGTTCATTCTTAACTGAACAAGAGTTAAATACTATTGAGTTTACACTTGGTTCAGATATTAGTCAATCAAGCTACCAAATCATATCAGTAGGAACTGATAATCCAAGTGCTGAATTAAGAGGCATTTGGAAGATGAGTGTACTATTCATGGGGGAAAACGGAATCGTAGGGTATAAAGAAGTTTATTTTACAAGATGGTAAAAAAAGAAAGAAAAAAGCTTATGAAAACTTAAAGAAATTATTACTTGTTAGTGTATTTGTCTTTGTAAGTATTATCTTAACTGGTTGTTTTGATTTAAATGATAAAACAACTTTAGCATTTGCATCCTTCCCTAAAGAAGAATATGAAATTGATGAAATCACTGAAGATCAATTCTTAAGATCTATTGAAATTACTGTTAATAGTAAAAACACCTATAATTTAAAAGACTTTAAAGCAGTAGGTGCAAGTGTTAGCGGAATCACTCTTGATCAAGTTGGTAGGTATACTTTAACCGTTACATATAATGGTGTAGCAATTACTTTCCAATATCGAATTGTTGAAAAGAATGAATTTGAAGCCAAAATTGGTGATGTAAATTATACTACTTTAGAAGAAGCCTTTGCTTTCGCAAACGCATCAGACACACAAGTTACAATCACATTACTTGCTAACAAAATCTATCGTAATGTTAAGGGTACTGTATTTACAATCAACAAAGGTCGTAGTGTTATCTTAAACCTAAATGGTTATCGTATCTATGGTTTATTAGACAACTCAAAATCAGTTGAATTAATTAAAAACAATGGTACTTTAATAATCGATGATAGCACAACTGACAAAGAAGGAGCCTTGGTTGTTGAAGCTATGTATGATTCTGATCCATTCAATGTATCAGTATCAGTTATCTCTAATATTGGTGATTTAACCATCAATGCTGGTTCAATCATCAATGATTGTGGTAATGCTGGTTGGGGAAGCTATGCAATTGACTCCCTAAGTGGAAGTGGTGAACCAACAGTAATTATTAATGGTGGATTAGTTGAATCAACCTTATACCGTGCTATTAGATTATTCTGTAACTCAACCACTCTTAACAATACATTAATCATTAATGGTGGAACTGTATCAAGTCCTAACAATAATGCTATTTGGTTACAAAACCCAAATTCTAACAGCAATAAAGGAGCCTTCTACCTTAATGGCGGTAAAGTTCTTAATGGTGGTACATATGAAGGTACACCAAGATACCCATTCAATGGCTTAACAGCAAGCGCCAACTTTGAAGTTGTTGCTAAAGGCGGTACTGTTACTGATTGCCTATTAGATACTGGCTATTACTCAGAAGTATTTGCGCAATTTGTTGCTGAAGGTAAAACCATTGTTAAAAATGCTGATGGTACATTCACTATTACTGATAATTAAAAATCTTATTAGTTAATATTTAAAGTAAAAGTGTAATTTAAATACCTCTATCTAGTTAGTTGTACTATCTAGATAGAGGTATTTTTTTGTTTGATTTTAGATATTTTAATTATTTTATATAATATTTTCAAAAAAATGTTAATAAAACACTTGCGTTTTTTATTATTATGGATTATAATGGTGTATCATAGAGAGACATTTTTTTACTTTTTAATTTCTGACTTACTTTAATTGAATATGGGTGTAATACCCGACGAATTATTGACTATTGAAACACCCATAACTGGGTGTTTTTTGCTTATTGGATGAAAATCATAAAATGAGGGTTCTCTGTTTTCTACTAATTATAGTAGTAAAAATAACCTTGATTTATAAATGATAATGTTTTAATATATTAGTAAATGAGGGGAGGATATTGACATATGGTGGATCGCATCGTTAGTGAAATAGCGAACAATCTGACACTTGTAATGTGCGGCTTTATCGTAGGGATAATAATGTCTGCTTACAGTAAACTCATCCGCAATCTACTGTTAAGCATTATTATGTTCTATGCTTTTATGTTTTTATCTTATTTCCTATATGAAACCAAAATAGTTACCATCCCTCTAGCCTTAGTATACCTTTCAAAAGAGATTCTGAAAAATAGTTTAAATGTAGTATACGATGGCACAATTCTAATTAACTATGTATTTTCAAATATAAACAATAGATTTATTATATTCATTGTTTACTTCGTCTATGATTACATGTGCTATATTCCAATAGATTATGATATTTATTTTATATCCTTTGTTCACTACTTCAACATCTTGCATATTGACATTAAAAAGACAGTGATCGTTAAATTAGATAATATCAAAAAATATAAGGTTTGTATTAGGAAAATAATAGGGGTGTTGCGATGTTGATAGCATTATTTTGTAAAAAACGTTACGAAGTGATGATTCGTAACGGTAAAAAGGGGGTGAAATATTATTGAATGTAGGGAAATATGTCATCTAAGAATCAAAACAAGAAAGGAGTAATGTAATGAAAATTATTAAGAAGAACAAGGGTTTTACTCTTGTAGAACTTATTGTTGTTATCGCAATTATCGGTATACTAGCTGCAGTATTAATTCCAACAATAACTGGATATATTGACAAAGCAAGACGAAGCAATGATGAACAATTAGCGGGATCAATGACCACTATCATACAAGCATATGCTGTAGAAAATGGAATTGACCAAAACAAATTATTAGGAACAGATATTCGTACTATTCTTCAATTTGAAGGTTATGATTTGGTTCCTCGTACATCAAAATGGGTTTTTGTTTATGATATCCCATCCCAACGTATTCAAGTTGTGGAATTAGAAAATGGAATCATGGCTGCTGCTGTTGAACAAAATCCTAGTGATCCAACAAATATCGAAGTAGGGAGATATTTAATTAGTAAAGGTAAAACAGAAATTGAACAAGCAGTTAATCTACTTGTTAATCTTACGAGTGAAACAGACTTTACAGAAGCAACTCGCATAACGAGTTCATCTGTTTACAAAAGCGTGTTAGAAAAGTTTAATCCTGTAAATACATTATACATTAAAAATAGTAGTGTGTTTACTACCGCAGATTCAAACCAGCAAATAACAAGAATGGTATTTAATGAATTAACAGTTAATATACCAAGAGTTAATAATACTTTCAACATTAATCTAGTAAATAATAAGTTATCTGCAGTGGTTAAAACAGTTGAATCTGGTTCTATACTTGCAAATTACTTTAGTGGAGTAAGACAAATAACAGAAAAAGATTTGGGTGTTATTGAATTAGATGATTTCTTTGAACACACTTCTGCTGGTTATGCTTACAAAGTAAAATTAGGTGCCTATGTTGTCAATTCTACTGCACAAGAGTTTACCGATGAATTTATTAGTGTTCGAATGTCAGAAAATGTTATTGTAAACGAAACTACCAAAGAAATTACAAAACTAAAAGGTTTTACTGTTACAAGAAAATTTACGGTAAGTTATTACAATCAAACCGGATTATATGCAAGAGGTTCCGTTTTATACACAACATATTCAGAGTATAAACTAGATGAAAATGGAAATATCATCAAACCTAACGTCAATTAATTTAAAAAATGGAGGTATATAATGAAAAAAATTAAAAATTTATCTATGTTATTGTTAGTATTAATTTCAATGGTCACTTTAGTCGGTTGCTTTGCTTTAGAACCCGATACCGAAATTACATTTGTTACTTTGCCAAAATCTACTTATTTAACAACCGATGATATTAATGAAGCAAAAAATGACATTGTTGTTCAAGTTAAATCGTCAAGCGGAACATTTGTTATGAACTTAAACAGCAGTGAGTTAACAGTTACTGGACTTGATTTTTCAACACCAGGTCAAAAAACATTAACTATTGCTTATGGAACAGTAAGCATTAATTATTATTATTTGGTTGTAGATGATAATACATCCAATCAAGATGAAGCAGATATCTCTTGGTACACCGCTAATCCTCATGCAACTACATTCCGTCTTTATGATGTAGCAGATATGCTTGGATTTGCTCAAATCGTAAATGGAATTAAAATTGGTGAGACAACATATAAAGATAATTTTGAAAACAAGACTGTATTATTAATGGCAGATATCGACTTGTCTGAAACCGTTTGGGTACCAATCGGAGAAGGACCACGTGAACATCTATTTGTTGGTGGAGACCAATTATATGCAACTCCTAACGAAGAATTATATACCGGATTAGAAGCTAGCATTGGTGATCCAGATATATTTAAAGCTTCTTCGGTAAAAGTCGGCGGATTCTTCATGGGAACATTTGACGGACAAAATCATAAGATAATTGGTCTTAGCGATTTTGGATATGTCCCTGCTGCATCAGAATATCAATCTAGTGCTTTTGGCGGAGTTATAAATGGTGCAACATTCGGACTATTTGGAAGAGTTTCAAATGCAACTTTGAAAAACATTCAATTTGAAGATGTCAATATCACTGGTTTTGCTGCTTATAATACAGACACACAAACAGACCTATTTGCAGAAAATGATGGCGTAGCTGCTTTAGCAGGTTATAGTTGGGGCAATTTAGAAGTTGAAAATGTTCATGTATTAAGTGGCTCAATCGAAGCATCAGCTGCAGTAGGTGCCATCGTTGGACGAGCTTATGGTTACGCAGAAGTTAAACACTTAAAACAATATACTGGCTACAATTACGGGGAAGAAAACTTCACTATTTCGATGACAAATTGCTCAAATGCTGCAAATTTAACAGCTAATACTAACCATATTGCTCATTTGATTGGTTATACACATGTGAAAAAAGATTCACTAAACTATTCAGACTGTATAGGCACTGGATCACTTACCTTGGAGGGTAATACACTTGAAAAAACCAACGATTATGCAGACAATTTATTTATTAAGTTTAGTGAACCTATTAATGTAAAATAATTAAAGTTATCCAATAAAATGCCAGTAAAAATTTACGCATCCCCTTAAAAAAACGGGTTTGTAAGAAATTACGGGTAAAAAAAAGGTCCCACTACTTTTGATAAGTAGTGGGATTTTTTGCCAGATATTTAACTATTTATTTACTTTTCTTGGAACATCCTTGTTGATCACATAGACGCATCTATTCCTAAAACGATTG
>DUOG01000035.1 GCA_012838945.1 Acholeplasmataceae bacterium
AAAGATATTGAAACAACAAGATAAAATTTATATTTCTGATGCTGCTATGAGAAATGCTGTCTTAATGAATGAAGATATTGAGTTAGATCCAGATGAATTAGGATTAATAGCAGAAACTGTAGTATACAAACATCTAAGATCGTATTATTATAACTCAGAAGCACAAGTTGGATATTTTAGAGAAAGTAGTAGGGGAAAAGAGATAGATATTATAATAAAAAAACCAAAAGCAGAGATAATGATCGAAGTAAAATATCGTGAGAATGCAGGAATTAAAGAAAATGATGCAATAGTAACTATGGCACAACCTTCTATTCCTAACTTGGTAATCACCAAAAAAGATATTGATTTTGGATTTTACACTTATGGTGACAAAACCATCTATAAGATACCAGCTTATGCGTTCTTATATTTATTAGGATTGTATGAATCAAAGGAATTAGAACTAGAATAAATAGCGATTGTAAATAGGGATAAAGGTAATACCTCATCCCTATTTTTATTTTATGGTAAATTAGTTTGAATAATTGGTTAGATAGTGCTAAAATAAGAATGGGGACTTTCAAGTGTTACTAATTATAAAAAATTAGGATGGTAATTATTAAAAAATCCCTAAGTTAAAACATATATGAAAAGTAAAGAAAAGAGGTAAGGGAAATGTCAAACCCTAGTATTAGAAAGTGTTTTACTATTTATCTTTTAAAAACTAAACCAGAGATTGAAAGATATGAACCATTGCTGAAAGATAACTGGTATCAAGGTTGTGAAATATTTTATCCATTTACCCAACCACTTGATCATCAGCGAGAATACCAAGAGACTGTACTGGCTTTAATCAATAAATATCCGGTAGAAGTAGTGTTGCATTTACCATATGGTCGAGAAAATAATATTGCAACAAAGGTTAATCTTGATCGAACTATGAAAATCTTAAAAGATGGTATTGATTTTGCTGCTGGATTTAATACAAGTAAACTAACCCTTCACCCAGGAGAACTGGTTGGTGATTTGTCTAGAGAAGAAGCTTTAGAACTTGCAATTAACAACACAAGAGAATTAGGGCGCTATGCCAATAAATATAACATGAAGATTGTGGTTGAAAACTTAGTGACTCCTAATCAACTTTGTTCGAACAAAGAAGAGACAAAGTACTTTTTGGAAAGAGTAAACTTACCAAATGTGTTATTAAACATTGATTGTGGACATGCATATGCATCGGGAGAACGCGATCTGGCTAGCTATGTCTATTATTTAAAAGACTACATTGCCCATCTTCACGTGAATGATAATAGTGGCACTGATACTCATGGATTAATTGGAACTGGATCGATTGATTTCCATAGCTACTTTAAAGCCTTAAAAGAAATTAAGTATGAAGGACTATTTTGTGCGGAAGTCCTCCACAAAGATATTGATGATTTAATCGTTACTGCCGAGGCCATGGAGGCCGTTTGGCGAAAAGTTTAGAAAAATGTAGGTGTAAGAATTAAAATTTGACATATTATTTCGTTTAAAAATTATTTAATATCAATTATAATAATTCCTATAATTGTAAAATAACAATTATTACTCTTGAGTTAACCATAAAAATATGTTATAATAATCTTATTAAAAGTTAAAATTAAGGGCTTAAGGGACCATAATTTATATAAAGGTGGAGGATTGTATGTTTGATCAAATAGATGAAATGTTTTCGGCGAAACCAATTATAAAAGTAATAGGTATAGGCGGGGGTGGCGGCAACGCTATCAATCGAATGATTGAGAATGATGTTCTCGGAGTTGAATATGTAGCCGTTAATACGGATTGTCAAGTACTAAGACTATCCAAAGCCGAAACACGTCTCCAAATTGGGAAACAAATAACTAAAGGATTAGGAGCAGGAGCTAACCCAGAAATCGGTCGTCGGGCCGCTGAGGAAAGCGAAGCAGAAATTAGAGAAATAATCAAAGATGCCGACATGGTTTTTATTACGGCTGGAATGGGTGGTGGAACTGGTACAGGTGCTGCCCCGGTTATTGCTAAATATGCCAAAGAAACTGGTTGTTTGACAGTCGCAATCGTCACCAAACCGTTTGGTTTCGAAGGTAAGAAAAGAATGCAACAAGCCATTGAAGGTATTGAAGCATTGAGACCATATGTTGATACTTTGATTATTGTTCCAAATGATAAATTGTTGTCGGTTATTGGTAATAATACGACATATCTTGATGCCTTTAGAGAAGCTGATAATGTTCTAAGAAGAGGCGTTCAAGGAATTAGTGAAATCATTTCCTTGCCGGGTATTATCAATGTTGACTTTGCGGATGTTAGAACTGTCCTCCAAGGTAAAGGTACTGCCCTTATGGGAATTGGGATTGCTAGTGGTCCGAATCGGGCGGTTGAGGCTGCTCGTCAAGCGATTCAAAGTCCATTATTAGAAATTGATATCAATGGGGCAACAGATGCCATCGTTCAAATAACCAGTGATGTTGACATCACGATGAGTGAAGTCGAAGAAGTTATTTCAGAAATTAGAAATGCTTCCTCAACTGAAATTGATATTATTCATGGTACAGGCTTTAACTTAGACCTTCAAGGTGAAGTAGTAGTTACCGTTATCGCAACTGGTTTTGATTCAATGGAAAGTAGAGAAAAACGTCCTGCTGCCATGACTAATGTTGATGATATCTTTGTTGCTGGTACTGAAGGTGTGAACCGTCCAACCGTAGAATATGTTTTTGAAGGTGGCGACACAAAAACATCGCATGAAGGAACTAAAAAGGAACAACCAAAAGATTCAAAATTACCTAGTTGGCTTCAAAGCCGATTTAAGTAAAAACATAAAATTTAAACACAAACAGTCTATATTACTTAGACTGTTTTTTATTTATTAATAATATTTTTTACAATTTTTACTAGAGATATTTTGCGACATTTTATTAAAACCTCATTGGTTAAAATGGTATTGGTGATAGGATGGTTCTCTATATAGATTTGGTTATTGGTTCAACCCTTTTGGTTAATTACTCCCTTCTTAAGACAATCAAGTTAATTTTTCATGAAAGTAAAAATACTAGAAAAATGGTTGGTGCCTTACTTTTAAGTGTGCTCTCATTAGGTTTCTTTTTTATCAGTAATCCCCTTATCTTAACTTTAAGATACCTCTTTGGGATTGCCATTTCTTTAGTTGCTTTTGATCTAAAGAACAAAAAAGCTGCCCTCATTAAGACAGTAATCTTTTATCTTGTGAATTTTGCTTTTATTGGAACACTGGTAATATTTAAGATTTATAATAGTTGGTTAATGCTTTTAGCTCTTCTTTATGTCATTATTTTAGTTATTATTGATAGTTATAAAAAAATAGTCATAAATAGAAACCAACTTGTATACAATGTTAATATTAAAGGACAACATAATTCTTTGAGGGGGTTCTTAGACACCGGTAATCAAAGTACATTTGAAGGAATACCGATTGTCTTTATTGATTATAAGTTCTTTAATGATAGTTTTAAATATCAAACTAAAGCGAAGGTTATAACAATTGATGGAGAACAAGTAGTCGACCTCTATCAAGGAGAATGCATCCAAATTGATAATAAACAATTCCTTGTTTATTATGTCTTTATCAAATTAGATGAGTATGATTTATTACTCAACTTGTTAATTTTTTAGGAGGGGATAGCTGATGATTAAATTTTTTATTAAGCTTTTTGGGAGATTCTTTTCTAAGAAAAGCTTTTGTCATTATATCAACAGCAATAACGTACTTCCACCACCACTATCGGAAAGCGAAGAAATGAAGTATCTACTGCTTGCTCGCGATGGTGACCTTGAGGCGCGCAACACCTTAATTGTTCACAATTTACGATTGGTAGTCTTTATCGCCAAGAAGTTTGAATCGACCAAAATTAATATTGAAGACTTGATTAGCATTGGTTCAATGGGATTAATTAAAGGAGTCCAAACCTTTAAGATCGAAAAGAACATTAAATTAGCCACCTATGCTTCACGTTGTATCGAAAATGAAATATTAATGTATTTACGTAAAACGCACAAAATGCGTCAAGAAGTATCACTTGATGAGATCTTAAATATCGATAGTGAAGGTAATGAAATGATGCTAGCTGATATTTTAGGCACTGAAGACAATCTAGCTTTGAAAAAGTTAACTGAAGAAGAAGACTTGAAAAACTTATATCGAGCCTTGGCTAATCTAACGCCACGAGAACGAGAAATAATAACGTTACGCTTTGGTCTTTTTGAAAAAGAACCAGCAACCCAAAAAGAAGTTGCCGACATGCTTGGCATCTCACAATCTTACATCTCTCGGTTAGAAAAGCGAATTATTGATAAGATGCGTCAAGAAATAGAAAATTTTGCGAGGGTTGCTTAAGTATTTTTTTGCATGAATGCATAATTATACCTCAATAAAGACATACTTTTTATAGGAGGTAGCATTATGCGTAATAAAGTTGAAATTACCGGAATTAATACGGCTGATTTAAAAACAATTCCCAATGATGAAATGATGGAATTGATTAAGAAAAGTCATGCGGGTGACTATGAAGCCAGAGATGCTTTAGTCTGTGGGAATTTAAAATTAGTTCTAAGTGTAATAAAGAAATTTAATAATCGAGGCGAAAACTTGGATGACTTATTTCAGGTAGGCTGCTTAGGTTTATTAAAGGCCATTGATAATTTTGACTTTAGTCATGGAGTGCGCTTTTCAACCTATGCGGTACCGATGATCATTGGGGAGATTAGAAGATATTTACGGGATAACTCCAAGATTAGGGTATCTCGTTCCTTAAAAGATTTGGCTTATAAGTCACTTCAATTTAAGGAAAAATATTTGGCAGAACACTGCGAAGAACCGTCGATTGAGGTGATTGCTGAACACTTGGGAGTTGAAGTAATCGATATCGTGATTGCTTTAGAAGCCATCCAAGAGCCAATTTCGATCTACACGCCAATCTATAATAATGGTGGTGATGAGATTTATTTGATTGATCAAATTGCTGATAACTCGAACAATGAGGACAAAAAAATCCTTCAAATTATGATTGAAGATGGGTTTAAAAAGCTCAATAAAAGGCTTAGATCAATCATTTATGACCGTTATTATCTAGGAAAAACTCAAATGGAAATTGCTGAAGAAATTGGCATTTCTCAAGCCCAAGTTTCTCGTCTTGAGAAGAGTGCGCTCAAGATTATGTTTGGTGAAGATTGACCGATTTAATGCATTCTTATATTAAAAACAGACAGAAAGTGGTATAATAATTCTAGCGTATCTTTTGATATTTTCTTACGCTAGAATTTTTTATTAAAGGAAGACTTATATGAAAAAGAAACTAACAGTAGAGAAAATGACTATTTTAGCAGTATTACTAGCCTTAGGGGCGGTTTTGAAAATGATTGAAATTGGTACCGGTGAATTTCGAATATCGGTATTTGAAATTCCGCTAGCGATTGCGGGAATTATTGGTGGACCGATTTGGGGCTTCTTTGTAGCCTTTTTTGCTGATGGACTGTATATTTTAGTAAAAGGCTGGCCTTATTCACCCCTTATGTCCTTATCAACAGCTCTTTGGGGCTTGTTAGCTTTTTTAAGCGTAAGACGTAACAAAGTAGAGTTTAGATATTTAGTGGCCTATGTAATCGGTGTTTCTATTTTGAACTTTCTGATCAATTCAGTACAGTTATATATCTGGTATGATTGGGGCTTCTTGGCTAATGTTCCGCTTCGACTAATAATTATGATAGTAAAATGGCCAATTATCATTGGCTCAATATGGCTAATCTATCGACGGGTTTTGCCTTTGTTTAATTTGACGGATAAGAATACGTTTACAAAATAACTAGCCATCCGTTTTTTAGGAAAATAGTGTATAATATAGATAAGGTGGTAAAAATTTTATGAGCAAAAAAAAGTTAGTAATGTTAACAGTTTTAGACGGCTTTGGCTTGCGTGAGAATCAAAAAGGAAATGCCGTTACAGCTGCACGAAAACCAAATATTGATTATTTGTTTAATACTTATCCCCACACAACTCTGGGCGCAAGCGGTGAAGATGTGGGATTACCAGAAGGCCAAATGGGAAATAGTGAAGTTGGCCATTTAAACATTGGTGCTGGTCGAGTTGTTTATCAATCATTAACACGCGTTAATCTTGCGGTTAAGGATCAATCACTTGATAAGATGCCAGCCATCAACGCTGCGATCGAACATGCGATAGCACGAGAATCTAAACTCCACATTTTTGGACTTCTATCTGATGGTGGTGTTCACTCTCATATCGATCACATCATTTATTTGATTGATAAAGCTGTAGAACGTGGTGTTAAAAAGGTTTGTGTTCATGCCTTCTTAGATGGACGTGATGTTCCGCCAAAATCAGCAGAAGTTTATTTTGATCAATTGATGGAAACAGTAAATAAGTATGACAACGTGTATGTTGGGGTGGTAAGTGGTCGCTATTATGCAATGGACCGCGACCGTAACTATAATCGAACTCAACTAGCCTACGATGCCCTTGTTTACAATCAAGGACCAGTTAAAGAACTTTATCAAGGATTAAAAGAATCATATGACCAAGATGTCACTGATGAATTTGTTGTTCCATACATTGTAAATCTTGGAACTAACATTGAAGATCGCGATGCGATTATCAATGCTAATTTCCGACCTGACCGTCAAATTCAAATTAGTCTTGGAATCACTAACCCAAGTGAAACAACTTTAAAAAACACTAAAGAATTTGAAGATATCGTCTATGTATGTATGATGCTTTATAGTGAAAAAGTTAAAGGTTTGGTTAACTTTGATATTCAAACCCTTGATGATATGTATGGCAGTGTGATTGCTGATGCTGGTTTGACTCAATTAAGAATTGCGGAGACAGAAAAATATGCCCACGTTACTTATTTCTTTGATGGTGGAGTGGAAAAAGATCTTGAAGGTGCTACTCGAATTTTAGTGCCATCACCAAAAGTTGCAACCTATGACATGCAACCAGAAATGAGTGCCTATGAAGTTACTGATAAAGTAGTAGAAGCTATTTTAAGTGAAAAGTTTGATACAATTATTTTAAACTATGCCAACTGTGATATGGTTGGTCATACCACTGATTTTAATGCTTCTGTTAAAGCGGTGGAAACTGTAGATCAATGTTTAGGACGAGTCTATGAAGCCGTTAAAAAAGTCGATGGTACTTTAATTGTGGTGGCTGACCATGGTAATGCTGAACAATTAGTTGATGAAGATGGAAGTCCTTTCTCAGCTCATACAACTAATCCAGTTCCATTTATCATTACTCGTAAAGATGTCCTCCTAAGAGAAAGAGGAAATCTGGGAGATATCACACCTACAATGCTAGAACTACTAGGCGTGCCTCAACCAAAGGCTATGACTGGTAAGAGCATGATTAAAGGTTATCTAAAGTAATATGAAAAAAGCAAGAAACTCAGCTTTCGGAATTATCTTTCCGCCAATCATTGGCTTGATGGCGAGTGTCCTAATTGCTTTAACTATTTTAGTTTTTGATTTATCTTACTTAATATTATTTGTGGCATTTTTAATTCCACATTATATGTTAAAACACATGGAATATATTAAGCGATTCCATTACTATTTAGGTGCGGCATATTCGGTGTTGGCCTTCATAGTATTTGCTTATGCCCGAATCTTCTTTGTCAATTTCTTTACATTTTTGAATGATATAAGCACATCACTTAATATTTCATTTGGAGAGATCTTTCGCACGCTAGATATTTTTGAATGGTTAATCTTAATTATCATGCCGATTATCAGCTATCGATATTTAAAGATGAAATCATAGATCACAGATTATTAATAATTTAATGCAATAAATGTGTTAAATTATGGTATAATAAATTAATAATATTTTATAAAAAAGGAGAATAGACTATGCCATTTATTACTGATGTTTATGCTCGTGAAGTATTAGACTCACGAGGAAACCCAACTGTTGAAGTTGAAGTTTACACTGAAAGCGGCGCATTTGGTCGCGCAATCGTTCCATCTGGAGCATCAACTGGCGAACACGAAGCAGTAGAACTTCGTGACGGTAATGCCAAACGTTATTTAGGAAAAGGTGTCCTAAAAGCGGTAGAAAACGTAAATAACATTATTGCACCTGAAATCATTGGTTATGATGTTACTCAACAAGTAACAATCGACAAAATCATGATCGAACTTGACGGCACCGAAAACAAAGCAAATTTAGGTGCCAATGCAATCCTTGGTGTATCAATGGCCGTTGCTCATGCAGCAGCAGATTACTATGGAATGCCACTTTACCTATACTTAGGTGGATTCAATGCTAAAGAACTTCCAGTACCAATGATGAATATCTTAAACGGTGGTTCACACGCTGATAATAACGTTGACTTCCAAGAATTCATGATTATGCCAGTAGGAGCTGAAACCTTTAGTGAAGCCCTTCGCATGGGAACTGAAGTATTCCATCATTTAAAGAAAGTATTAAACCAAAAAGGTTTAAATACAGCTGTTGGAGATGAAGGTGGGTTTGCGCCTAACTTAGAATCAAATGAAGCAGCTATTAAAGTTATCATTGAAGCAATTAATAATGCTGGTTATAAACCAGGTAAAGACGTTTATTTAGCAATGGACGTTGCTTCAAGTGAATTCTTTGACAAAGAAAAAGGCAAATATGTATTAGCAGGTGAAGGTGGTAAAGAACTTACCGCAAAAGAACTTGTTCACTTCTATGAAGAATTAGTTAACAAATATCCTATCATTTCAATCGAAGACGGACTTGATGAAAATGATTGGGAAGGTTGGGCTTATTTAACTAAAGTTTTAGGCGATAAAGTTCAACTAGTAGGTGATGACCTATTTGTTACTAATACTAAGAGACTTTTAACTGGTATTGAAAAACATGTTGGTAATTCAATTTTAATTAAAGTTAACCAAATCGGTACTTTAACTGAAACATTCGAAGCAGTTGAAACAGCAAAACGTGCTGGTTATACAGCAGTTATTTCTCATCGCAGTGGTGAAACTGAAGATGCTACAATCGCTGATATCGCAGTTGCATTAAATGCTGGTCAAATCAAGACTGGTTCAGCATCAAGAACTGACCGTATTGCTAAGTACAATCAATTACTTCGTATTGAAGATGAATTAGGTACAACAGCTCTTTATCCAGGATTAAAAGCTTTCTATAACTTAAAAAAGTAAGATAAGATGAGGCCTCAAATGGTTGACATTTGAGGCTTTTCTATTTTACAAGTGTCGGCTCTTATGGTAAAATAGTGATTGGAATTATACTCATTTTTGAAAAAATGGTTAAATTAGTATATAATATACATAACATAATTTTTAAGGGAAGATCAATATGCAAAATTTAACGAAGGTTAATAAAATCCAAAAATCATTGTATCGAAGTATTATAACGCTCGAGATTTTGATGCTTTGTTATGAAGACGCGGAGGCGAGAAAACGCCTTGATTTTGCGAGAGAGCGCTATGACACTTTAGTGAAGCTAACTGAAATATATGAGAATGATAAACTAAGTGATGACGAAAAAGAAATCTGTGAAAATCAAATAATAAATGATTGTGATAGTATTTATGCTCTGCTTGCTGAAATAAAAGAAGAGTACTTTAGCATCTTTAAACTAATAACAGTTATGATTATTAACAATAAAAAAGATAGTGAAATTGAAAAGTTTTATGAAAATGTTAAAAAAACATTAAAAGATTATAAGACTTTAAGTGAAGCAAGAGACTATCTGTTTTATCATTCTGGAGTAGTTTTAGAAAAGTTTATTGGTGATTTATTAGCCTATGTTGATCTGGATGATGAGCAAGTTGCAAGACGCTTGCCGGTTAAATTCTTAGAAAAATATCAAACAATTATTACCTTAAGTTTTAAGGAATGGGTTGATATTTTTAATAATATTAAGTTTACTTTAAAGTATGTCGGAAATATTAATAAGACCAAGTATCTTAATTTGATAAAAAAATATGAGCGCTTAGAAGTAATTTATTTTATCTTACTAGCAGCTCATGATGTTGAAAGGTTAACTCAAGCGGTGAATGAATGAAAGAATTAATGATATATCAAGAGGCAGTCTCAGCCATTACCCAAGTAATCAATCAGGGGGGTTATATCAACATTGTGGTTGATGAAACCCTTGGTAGGATTAGTGTTAGTGAGAGTGAACGTCGCCTCTTTACCAAACTAGTCTATGGGACAGTGGAGAATAAAATCTTAATTGATTACTACCTTAGGGACTACACTAAACAAAAAAGATTGAAGCCCTACCTTAAGAATACCTTACGAATGGCAGTCTATGGTTTGTTGTATTTGAATATGGCTGATCATTTTATTGTCAATACTGCGGTTGAAATAGTCAAAAAGAAAGACTATAAAGGATCAAGATTAATAAATGGAGTATTAAGAGCCTTCTTGAAAAATCCGCTCCCCGACTTAACTAAACTTAATCGCTTAGAATATTTAAGTATAAAATATAGTTTTCCAAGATTTATCGTGGAATTATTGTTAAAGCAATATCCTGAAAAGGCAGAAACTATTTTAAATACTTTATCAGAAGAAAGCCAAAAGGCTTTACGGATTAATACTTTAAAAGGAACAACTGCAGAGGTTGAAGCTAGACTACAAACTGATGGCATATCTTATCTAATCGATGGAAATGTCTTATATACCAATCAGAGTATGATCAATCATCAATTGTTTGAAGAAGGTCTTGTTACCTATCAAGACCCATCAAGTCAACTCGTAAGTGAGATTGTAGATCCTAAACCAAATGAGTCAATTCTTGATGCCTGTAGTGCACCTGGTGGAAAAACGGCTCATATGGCGGCACTGGCGGATAACCAGGCAAAAATTGTTGCTGTGGATGTGCATGAACATAAATTAAAGTTGATGGAAGAAAACTTTGAACGCTTAGGAGTTGAAAATGTTGAACTAATTTTAAGTGATGCAAGGAGTTTGGGAAGTCTGTTTGCCCCTCGCACCTTTGATAAGGCGCTAGTGGATGCACCTTGTAGTGGTCTAGGGGTTACTGGTCATAAGGTTGATCTTAAGTATCAACTAAGTGAAGAAAAGATAAAAGGATTAATTGAACTCCAAAGGGAGATCTTAGATAGTGTTGCTCCTTTGGTTAAGGGTGAGTTAATCTATAGTACTTGTACAATCAATCAAGCAGAAAATGAGCATCAAATGATTGACTTTTTAAAAAGACATCCAAATGCTCGTAAAATATATGAAAAAGTTATTTTACCAACTAATAAACAAGATGGATTTTATATATGTAAATTAATGTTTAATAATTAATAATGGAGGATAAACATGAAAGCTAAAATTGTTTTAACAAATAATAAAGAAATAATCTTAACCCTATTTGAAAAAGATGCACCTAATACGGTCAAAAACTTTGAAAAACTAGCTAACAGTGGTTTTTACGATGGTTTGACTTTTCATCGGGTTATTCCGGGATTTGTATCCCAAGGGGGATGCCCAATCGGCAATGGTACTGGAGGTCCTGGTTACACCATCAAATGTGAAACAAAAGGTAATCCTAATAAACACGTAGCTGGTGCATTAAGTATGGCGCATGCGGGAAAAGATACGGGAGGCAGTCAATTTTTCATTTGTCACGATGACTTCCCACATCTTGATGGGGTTCATACTGTCTTTGGAATGGTTACAGAAGGACTTGAACATGTGTTGAATATGGAACAAGGACAAAGGATGGTAGAAGTTCGCGTTTATGAAGAATAGTATTTTTAATTATACGCTCGATGAATTAGGTCAATATTTTGAAAGTATTGGCAATAAAAAGTTTCGAGCCACGCAAATCTTTGAATGGATCTATCGCCACCGGGTTACGTCATTTTCCCAAATGACTAATCTTGGTGCTAAAACTATTGAACACTTAGAAGAAAACTTCTATTTTGAAGAGTTAAAAGTAAAAGAGGTATTTAAGGGACAAGACAGGACGGAAAAGTACCTTTTTGAATTAAATGATGGACATTTGATTGAAACGGTCTTAATGCGGCATAACTATGGTAATAGTGTCTGTGTTACCAGTCAAGTTGGCTGTAAAGTCGGTTGTAAGTTTTGTGCTAGTGGCCGTTTAGGGAAAGTGCGAAACCTCACCCTTTCAGAACTAGTATTACAAGTTTTAACCATTCAAAGAAACTTAGATAAAAGCGGGGAGCGCCTTTCTAATATTGTGGTGATGGGAATTGGTGAACCGTTTGATAATTATGAAAACTTACTAGGCTTTTTACGGGTTGTCAATTATCCAAAAGGACTTGAAATAGGGGCTCGTCATATTACAGTATCAACTAGTGGAATCGTGCCAAAGATTTATGAGTTTAGTGATTTTGATTTACAAATCAATCTAGCCATTAGTTTGCATGCCCCAAGTAATGAAATTCGAAATAAAATTATGCCGATTAATAATCTTTATAGTTTGGATGACTTAATTCCAGCGGTTAAATATTATGTGGAAAAGACCAACCGTCGGATTACTTTTGAATATATTTTGCTTAAAGATGTCAATGATTCGGTCGCTAATGCTCATCAGTTGAGTGATCTAATTCGCGGAATAAATGCCTATGTCAACTTAATTCCTTACAATGAAGTGCCTGGGGCTGGTTTTAAACGACCAACTAATGAAGCGATGCAAGAGTTTTTCGCAACCCTAAGAAAACGTGGAATTAACGCTACACTTCGGATGGAACATGGTGCAGAGATTGATGCTGCTTGTGGTCAACTCCGAGCTCAAATGATGAAGAGGAATAAAAAAGCATGAAAGGGACAATGATTATTGGCTTGGTTGCGGGTGAATATACGCTTTATGATTTTGACAAACAGAAAAAATTTAAAGCAAGAGCTCGTGGGAAGTTTCGCCAAAAAGATCTATTCACCTCCCCAAAAGTAGGCGATTATGTTCTTTATAATGATGATAACCCTGATAGCATTATCATAACTGAGGTTTTTGAGCGCACTAGTGATTTGGTTAGACCACCAATCGCAAATATCAATCAAGCGTTGCTTTTATTCTCAGTTAAACGTCCGGACTTTAATGATAATTTATTAGATCGCTTTTTATCCATTATTGAATTTAACAATATAAAACCAATTCTAATCTTTAGTAAATGGGATTTATTAAATGAAGAAGAGGTAAAAGTTATTGAACCGATAATTAGTTATTATCAAAATATTGGTTATAAAATATTTAGGTTTTCCAAGTTTGAGCCACTTGACCCAGAAATTAGAGCCCTAATAGATGACAACATTAGTGTTGTCACTGGTCAAAGTGGAGTTGGAAAAAGCACGCTATTAAATAAGATTGATAATTCCTGGCAGTTGAAAACTGATGAAATATCGTTAGCCCTTGGTAGAGGAAAACATACTACTAGAGAAGTATCGTTGATGCCGGCTGGCAAGGGGTGGATTGCTGATACGCCGGGATTTGGAATACTTGAATTTGAAGGCATGGATGAAATAGATATTAGTCATTCATTTGTTGAGTTTTTTGAACTTAGCCATAATTGCAAATTTAAAGGATGCCTTCATGAAAAAGAACCAGGGTGTGCAGTTAAAGCCGCTCTAAGTGAAGGGAAAATATTAAAGAGTCGTTATGATAATTATCTCGGTTTTATCAATGAAGTAAAATCTAAAAGAAAGTGGTGATTTGATGATCGTCGCACCATCACTCTTAGCTGCTGATTTTAATCATCTAGCTGAGGAAGTAAAAAAAGTAGAAGAACTAGGGGTTCAGTGGCTCCATTTAGATATTATGGATGGTCATTTTGTGCCCAACATTAGTTTTGGACCTGATGTAATTAAAGCCTTAAGACCAAACTCAAAGTTAGTCTTTGATGTTCATTTAATGATTGAAAAAGTAGAAACTTACTTTCAAAAATATATTGATGCAGGAGCTGATTATTTAACTTTCCACTTTGAAGCTACTAAGGATATTGCATCTTTAATCAAAAAGATTAAAGCTACTGGTACTAAAGTTGGAATTAGTTTAAAGCCAGCTACTCCTGCCAGTGTCTTGAAGCCATATCTTAAAGATTTGGATCTTATATTAGTGATGACGGTAGAACCAGGCTTTGGGGGCCAATCGTTCATGAGTGATATGGTTCCTAAGATTAAAGAATTAAAAGACTTAAAAGAACAAAATAACTACAACTATCTAATATCAGTTGATGGTGGTATCAATGGTGACACCAGTAAAATTGTAAGTGAGACTGGAGCAGATGTTGTGGTTGCTGGGACCTATTTGTTTAAAAGTCCAGACATCAAAGAACGAATTGAAGCATTGCTTGAGTTGTAGACATTATGAGAACTGAACAAGAAATGATGGATTTAATTCTTTCATTCGCTATCAAAGACGAACGCATTAGAGTAGTTGGAATGGAAGGATCTCGCACTAATAAAAACGTCCCCAAAGATAAATTCCAAGATTATGATATTACTTATGTGGTAACAAGTCTTGACACTTTCACTAATAGTGATGAGTGGTTGAACTATTTTGGGGAACGTATTATTATGCAAAAACCCGAAGCAATGGAATTGTTTCCCCCAGAACTAGGCAATTGGTTTTCATATTTAATGCTATTTACCGATGGGAATAGAATTGATCTTACTGTAGTACCGCTTGAAGAACTTGATTTATATTTAGCATCAGATAAATTGTTAAAAATACTGCTTGATAAGGATCAACGGATTCAAAACTATCCGGTACCAAGTGATATTGATTATCATGTAAAAAAACCAACCGCTCAGGAATTTGATGACTGTTGTAATGAATTTTGGTGGGTATCAACCTATGTAACAAAAGGATTGTGTCGAAAAGAAATCCTCTTTGCTAATTATCATTTAGAAAGCATTTTAAGAAAAGAACTTTTAAGAATGATATCTTGGATGGTGGGAATAGACACAAACTTTTCTTTGAGTGTGGGAAAAAACCAAAAGTACTTAAAAAGATATCTTGATGATTTATTATGGAAAAGGTTAATGTCAACTTATAAACTGGACACTTATGAAAATGCTTGGGAATCACTATTTACTTGTCTTGATATCTTCCGTGAAACCTCTAAAATAATTTCTCAAAAACTTAACTATGACTATCCTGATTATGATGAAAACATCACAAAGTACATTTATAAGTTGTTTGAAGAAACAAGGAGCAACTAATGATCCACTATATGAATTTATGGAATGATTCCTTTCAATCGATCAAAAAGAAAACTAAAACAATTGAAATGCGACTCAATGATGAAAAAAGACAATTGTTAAATATCAACGATATTATTGTTTTTAAAAACACCAGAACAAATGAAGAAATCAAAGTCAAAGTTATATCTTTAAAACAATACAAAAACTTTGATGATCTATATCAGGATTGTAATAAGATTGAAATTGGATATCGTGAAGATGAAGAAGCAAATCCCGATGATATGTTAGCTTATTATTCTAAAGAGCAAATTGAAAAATATGGCGCTCTCGCCATCAAGGTTGAAGTTATATCATCTTAGATATAAGACCAATAGTTGGATTGATAGTTTGATACAGTTTATGTATTGAACTTTTTTATTTTTTATGGTAAACATTGTGTAGGAATAGGGTCATTTTGGAAACGGAATGAATATAAATTCTTTCACATATGCTATAATAAAGGGTTAGTCATGTAATGTATTATTAAAAAGTTTTTGCGCGTTACTTTTTTGAATGAACTACTAAAATGGTATAGAAATAAGTACAAGGAAATAAAATAAAGAGATAATATAACAATTGTCAGAAAGAATCAACGAAATAAAAAAAATCGTTTAAAAAAAGCAGCGAAAGAAAAATAATCGTTAAAAATCTGAGGCGATTTGGTTGACAAGGGGCTAATAAGATCTAATGGAAGTGGTCGCTCAAGTTCATATGTTTCAAATGTTTAAATAAATTTACTATATAAATATATTTAAGTAATAAATAGATAAAAAACGCATATATT
>DUOG01000036.1 GCA_012838945.1 Acholeplasmataceae bacterium
CGATATTAGTGGCAGTTGGAGAGATAAATATGAAAGGAAAAATGCTTGACACTTATGAACGTTGGGAAAAATCTGGACATCTAGAAACTAAATTAAAAGCCATAGCAGAAATGGTATCAAAAAGAGCAACCCAAAAAGAGGTAGCTGAGTTTTTAGGTATAACTGAGAAAACACTTATTAAATTAAGAAAAACTCATCAAAGATTAGACGATGCATTTGAGTTTGGTGATGAAGAGTTAAAAAACAATTTAATAGATGCAATGTATAGGCGAGCAGTAGGCTTTGAGTATGAAGAAACTCAAACAGTCATCGAAGAAACAAAGACTGGACAAAAGAAACGTATAACGAAATTTAAGAAACAGTCACTACCAGATATTGCAGCAATTAAGTATTTACTTATTACAAAATTTGGTATTAACTTTAATGAAAAGAAAGCTGAAATCGAATTAATGGCTAGAAGAATAGAAAATGGTGAGGAGGAATGGGTTAATGAGTATGAAGAAACAAATAATTTACGAAAAAATCCACCAAAGAAGAAATAGGTGTAGAAATGTTAAAAGTAATTGAGTTATTTGCAGGTGTTGGATCTCAGACTGAGTCACTTAAAGAAATAGGAATAAAGCACGAAGTAGTAGCAATATCAGAAAACGATAAATATGCTTCAAGAGCATATGAACTATTACATGGAAAAGTTAACAACTTAGGTGACATTAGAGCTATTAAAGAACTACCTAATGCTGACTTATGGACTTATTCATTCCCATGCACAGATATTTCTTTAGCTGGGACTCAAAAAGGATTCGATAAAGGATCTAATACGCAAAGTAGTCTTTTATGGGAAGTTGAAAGATTACTAACCAAAGCAAATGAAAATAACAATCTTCCCTCAATATTACTAATGGAAAATGTGAGAGCATTAGTTAGTAAAAAATTTATTGATGACTTTGAGGTTTGGCTTAAATTTCTAGAGTCATTAGGTTACAAGAATACATATCAAATATTAAACGCAAAAAATTATAACACTCCTCAAACACGTGAGCGAGTGTTTTTATTTAGCTTTAAAAATGATGTCAATTATACATTCCCTGAAAAACAAGAATTGCTAGTTAAACTGGGTGACTTGTTGGAAGATGTGGTCGATGACAAGTATTTTATTTCAATTGAAAGAATCAATAACTTTTCTGATATGACTAATAGAAATGGTTTCATTCGAGGTTTGACTTTTAAACCTTTAGAAAAAACTAGTCCAATTGCATATACGATCACAACAAGAAGTGGTGCAAGATCCACTGATAACTTTATTATTGTTCCTGAAAACACTAAAAAAGGATTTAGAGAAGCTGAGGTTGGCGATGGGATTTATATAAATAGACCTTATCAAAAACGAGGAGTCGTTCAAAAAAGTAAGATTCCAACCTTAAAGACAACTCCTAACGATTTAGGAGTGATTGTAAATAAAGATGATTTGATTTCTTTAAGAAAGATTACTCCAAGAGAAGCGTGGCGACTTATGGGTTGGAAAGATAGTCGCATTGATTTAGTTATTAATGAGTTTTCAGATGCACAGCTGTACAAAATGGCTGGCAATGGGATAGTAATTAATGTATTAAAAGAAATGTTTAAAAAAATAGAAATATAAAGGTGGAAAAATGAAAATAGTTCTTAAAAAAACAAAAGACCTAATTGAATATGAAAATAACCCTAGAAATAACGATGAAGCAGTAGAGGCAGTAGCTAAATCAATAGAGGAGTTTGGTTTTAAGGTTCCTATTGTTATAACAAGTGAACATGTAATAATTGCTGGTCATACAAGACTAAAAGCAAGTAAAAAGTTAGGATTAGATGAAGTCCCATGCATAATTGCAGATGATTTAAATGAAGAGCAAATAAAAGCATTCAGACTTGCTGATAACAAAACTGCTGAGCTTGCTACTTGGGATTTTTCAAAACTTGAAGGTGAATTAGCATCAATTGAGATGGATATGTCATTATTTGGTTTTGAAGATTTAGAAGAGGAAGTTCCTGACAATGCAACAGATGATGATTTTGATCCCGATAGTGAAATAACTGAAACACCATACGCTAAAAATGGAGACATATTCGTGCTTGGTGACCATAGGGTTATGTGTGGTGATGCAACTGAAGCGTTAGATGTTGAAAAGTTGGTGCAAGATGACATAATTGACATCACGTTTACAGATCCACCTTATAATGTGGACTATGAAGGGACAGCTGGTAAGATTATGAACGATAAGATGGAAGATAACACCTTCTATCTTTTTCTATTTAAGGCATTTGAAAATATTTTTAAATATACAAAGCCAGGTGGTGGTATTTATGTATGCCATGCAGACACTGAAGGCTTAAACTTTAGAAATGCATATAAAGATGCAGGATTCAAACTTGCTTCATGTTTAATATGGGTAAAAAATGCTTTAGTCTTAGGTAGGCAAGATTATCACTGGAGACATGAGCCCATTTTATACGGATGGAAAGAAGGAGCAGCTCATTATTTTATTGATGACAGAACTCAAGACACTATCTGGGAATATAACAAACCAAAGAAGAATGAAGAGCATCCAACAATGAAACCACTTGAATTATGTGGAAGAGCAATTTCAAACTCATCAAAAGTTGGTGAGATAGTTCTAGACTTGTTTGGTGGTAGCG
>DUOG01000037.1 GCA_012838945.1 Acholeplasmataceae bacterium
TAAATCAAAAAAGCGTTGGGTTATATTATGATATACCAAGTAGAAGAATGTATGGTGATAAAGATGATGTTAATGAAAAATATAGTTGGGACACAGGGAAGATTACATATAAGACTAAGAAATTTAGCAAAAATGGTACGCTAGTATCTAGTATTGATGAAGAGGAAAAAGAGGTGTTTGGGTAATGGATAACTATGTAATATTCCATTTACATACTATGCTTTCAAATCCAATTACAAACATAGATTCTGTTAATAATTATAAAGAGTATGTAGATAGGGCAAAAGAATTAAATATGAAGGCTATAGCATTTTCCGAACACGGTAATATTTTTAATTGGTTTTACAAAAAAAAATATACAGAAGAAAATGGGCTTAAATATATACATGCGGTTGAAGCATATGTCACAAATTCGTTTAAAAAAAAGGAAAGAGATAATTATCATGTAATTTTAATTGCCAAAAACTATGCAGGATTTAAAGAGTTAAATACACTAGTTAGTAAATCTTTCAATAGATCGAATACAAAAACTATTGATGAGATTGAGAGATTTTATTACCAACCAAGAATATCGTTTGACGAATTAATAAATACAAGCGATAATATTATTATTACTACTGCCTGCCTCAACGGTATATTAAATAGTAATAATAAATTATATAAACCATTTGTAGATTTCCTTAAAGATAAAAAACATAGGTGTTTTTTAGAAATACAACATCATAATGTTAAGGAGCAAAAAGAATATAATTTAAAACTATACGAATTAAATAAAACTATAGGTGTTAAATTAATTTCTGGGACAGATACTCATTCTTTAAATGATGAATATGCTGAAGGTAGAATTGTTTTACAAAAGGCAAAAAAGACTTATTTCGATAATGAAGAAGGTTGGGATTTAAATTTTAAAACATATGATGAATTGGTACAAAGCTATAAAAATCAAAATGTTTTACCTGAAAAGGTTTATTTAGAAGCAATACAAAATACTAATTTACTTGCAGATATGGTAGAAGAATTTGAAATTGATAAAAGTCATAAATACCCTGAATTTTCTAAAACTCCGAGAGAAGATATATATAAGATTATTAATAAGGAAATTAACGATAGAAAAATTAATGTTACCGAAGAAATAAAGCAAAGAATAGATTATGAAATTGATACATATGAGCATAATAAGGCATCAAACTTATTATTGCTTGAGTATGATATTAAAAGATGGGCAAGAGAAAATAATATTGCGTATGGGGATTCTAGGGGTAGCATATCGGGTAGTTATGTTGCTTACTTAATGAAGATAACTAATGTAGATAGTATTAAACATAATTTAAGTTTTGAGAGGTTTATGAATAAAGAGAGGGTTAGTTTAGCAGACATTGATACAGACTGGAGTTATTCCCAAAGAGATTTGGTCAAGCGATATTTACATGAGAATAATAAATATTATACCGCAGAAATTATAACTTTTAATACCATAGATGATAAAGGTGCTATTAGAGATGTAGGTAGGGCTTTGGAAATCCCATTAACCAAAATTGATAGGATAACCAAAACTCTTGAAATATGTGAAGATAAACATAGACAACAATACCCCAAACTATTTAAATATGTTGATTTATTAAAGGGTACTGTTGTGAGTATGGGTAGTCATCCAGCAGCAACCATATGTAGTCCTATTACTTTGTATGATAGTATTGGTACTGTTACATTATCTAATAATGACTATCCTGTATCTTGCTTGAATATGAAAGAAATTGATGATCTCAATTTTGTTAAACTTGATGTTTTAGGATTAAAAACAATTGAAATTATCGCAAAAACTTGTGAATTAGCAGGAATTGAAAGGTTAACTTCGGATAACGTTGATGATGAAGATGAAAAAGTTTGGCAAGATATATTAAAAAGCCCTCTCTCTATTTTTGAATTTGAAAGTAGTTTTGCACATTCATATTTAAGAAAAGTTTTAAGTTCTGAGACTATAGAAAAAATCAGAAAAAAACACCCTAATGTTAAGCGTATTGATTTGATGAGTATGGCAAATGGTGCAATAAGACCAGCCGGAGATAGTTATAGAGAAGCATTAAGTAATGGAGAATTTAAAAATAATAGGCACGAAGCATTAAATGATTTTTTAAAAAATACAAACGGATTTTTAGTATATCAAGAACAAGTGATTGATTTTTTACATAAGTTTTGCGGATTTACTATGGGTGAGGCAGATATTATTCGCCGTGGATTTGCCAAAAAAACAGGAACAGAACAATACATTCCTAAAATCAAAAATGGTTTTATTAAAACAATGCAAGAAAAATACAATACACCAAAAGAAAAAGCAGAAGAAATTATAGAGAGTTTCTTAAAGGTTATCGAAGACGCAAGTTCATATTTGTTTAGTCTTAATCATAGTTTGCCATACTCATATATTGGTTATATTTGTGGGTGGTTAAGATACTACTATCCATTAGAATTTTTAACTGTAATACTTAATGTAAATGAGGATAATCAAGATAAAACTGCAAAAATATTAGATTATATAAAAGATTATACTAATATTAAGGTAAAACCTGCTAGGTTTAGGTATTCTAAAGAAAAATATATGATGGATAAAGAAAGTAATTCAATATATAAAGGTATTAGTTCGATTAAATTTTGCAATAAAACTATAGCGGAAGAATTATATAATCTAAGAAATAATCAGTATGGTAATTTTGTAGAGTTGTTATATGATATTGCAGAAAATACATCTATAAATATGAGACAACTTGATATTCTAATAAAACTAGACTTCTTTAGTGAATTCGGTAATGCTAGATTGTTAAACGGAATGGTTGAATATTTTGATATGTTTAAGCAAGGTAAAGCAAAGCAAATAAGTGTTGATAAAATATCCAACAACGAAGTATTGAATAATATCGTAAAAAGACATTCAAGGCTGTCTCCGTCTGGTAAGACATATATGGAACTTAATGTAATATCTATACTAGAAGAAATAGAAGAATGGATGAAATGCAATGATGTGGCAGACTATACAATTGTGCAAAAGATAAAATTCCACGAAGAATATCTTGGGTATATAGGTATTACCACAGAACGAAAAGAAGATAGAAAAAAGCTAATAATATTAAGCATTAGACCACTAATTAGCCAATATAGAGATGGTGAAGCGTGGGCATATGCCGTAGAAACTATGTCAATCGGTAGTGGCAAAAAGTCTAAATTAACTATTTGGGCAAAAACATTTGATAGAATACCTTTGAATATATATGACGTTGTATATGCTGATAAAGTAGATAAAAATAATAAAGGATACTGGTATTTATTAAATTATCACAAAATAAAAATATAATTGTGCTTGACAAAACGGTAAAAATATTATATTATTATAGTGAGGGCGGGGGTGAATGGTGTAGATTTCCTGAAACGCCGATGTGCAAAAGGAAAGACCAGGGTTCGATTCCCTGCACCTCCACCAAAAAAATATTATAGATTGGGAAATTTATTGAAAAGGGGATTACCATGATACTTAATGAATATATTGTTGAATTACTCAAACTTCAAAGAGAAGGTAAAGGGGAATATAAAATGAGGGGTAGTTTTTATAGTGACGAATGGGATATAACCGAACCGCCAATTGTTTTTGATGAAGAGCAAGAAATATTTGTAATATAATCCTAACCATATGAATGTATAAAATTTTGTATAGAATTAAGGAGATAAAAACTAGTATGAGCATCTTTTTTACAGCAGATACACATTTCTGCCACAAAAACATTATAAAGTATGAAGATA
>DUOG01000038.1 GCA_012838945.1 Acholeplasmataceae bacterium
ACTGAGATGGAACTCTTAGTTACTGATGAAGCACCGGTTAATGATACGCCAATTGAAGAGCGTCAAGGTGTGTTTGATTATGTGCTTGGAGTATTCAATTTTGGACCGGCTGGTATATCGGAATTTACTAGCCTTATTGAAACAGTCGATACAACAGTAGTAAGCGGACCAGGTGGTAGTATAGTATCAAGTGGTGGTTGGTTTGATGGAACGAGTGTTGATGGGACAGACGCACCAATCTTCTGCTCAGTTGATGCAGTACCAGGAGTTGAAGTAGGCTCGTACTATATAAATAAGGACAATGGTAATTATTATAAGTGTATTGATGTTTCAAGTGGCCTTGCTTTTTGGAACTATCGTGGAAACTTAAGAGGACCACAGGGTGAAGGTAGTGATGTTGAAATTGGTTCCGATATTGAAAATGCAATAGACAACTCTAAACCAGCTGGTGAACTTGCAGTTAAGGAATATGTGACATCAGTGCTTGGTGGCTTAGCAGATCTATTGGAGGAGATTTAACATGGCAGATTTAACTACAGAATACAATCGAATCCTTCAAGCAAAAGAAAACATCAAGCAAGCCATAAACAGTAAAGGTGGAAACTTAACTACTGAAAGAATAGACCAATATGCAAATGCAGTATTAAATCTACCAAGTGGTGGTTTTAATGGTGAGGAGATTACTGGGGTGGCTGGAGAAAACTTGGTACAAGGTGATATTGTTGGATATTTTGAAGAACCAAATCTTATCCAAAACCTAACTAATTACGATATTTCAGGGCGTTATTTTTTTGATAATGGCAATAAGTATTATAAACTAACTGACACAATAAAAATATACCGGACTGATAATGATCAACTTATAGAAACAAGACCAAAACCTGCTCAGTGTTATGTTTGTAATAACTTTGAACAACCTGATATTGATTATCTTTCTTATTATGATGTAAATGGAACAAAAAATCTCATCATCTATCAGTGGGATCCAATAACTAGTCAATATGTTGTTGTGAGGTCATTTACTGAACTTGAACTTAAAGTTGACTCAGCTGGGTTCTCTTATAGGGTACTTGATGAAAGTTGTTATTATCCATGCATTATGAAAGATTATCTTTTCTACATTATTTATTACAAAAATTCAAACTCCTATTACCAACTATATGCAAAGGTTATTAAGAAATCTGATTATTCCATTAGGTCAATGATTATTTATGGGTCAAGTAAAAATTCTCCGTATGGTCAAGAGTCTCTTTGTGATTACTATAGAAATCGAATCATCTTTTGTGTTGGTAATCATCAAGGTTCTTTAGGTATGTCAACGCAGTACTTGATGTATTATGATGCAGTTCAAAATGAATTAGTTTACTCTGCTTCTTTGTATGTGGCTGCTGGTAGTAAAGTGTATTTTTACATGAATAGTGGTAAAGGGTATGTAGCTATTAATGAGAGTGCTACAAGTTATTCAGGCGGTGGTTATCGTGGAGTGTTAATGGTTAACAATAACGGCCAACTTTATAACATTGATCAATATAATACTCCGTACTATTTTGTTTCTGCAAGTTCTGATTTCAACCAGATAGTATTATATAATCTCACAAATCAAACGTACCATTTAGCAAATGTAGCCTTAAAAACTATAACTCAAATTACAGATGCAAGTTTGATTCCTAATTATTATCAGATTCGAGGAAGCAACAGTCAAATGATGCCAATCAAAGAGGATGCAGGAATTAAAATTTACATGCGTAATACAGTTGAGTTTGCGAATAAAATTGCCAAAGTTACAGGCTTTACTTCCTCATTTAGAAAAGTAATTCATCCTGGATATGGTTATTACTCATACTTGGGTGTAGCAAAAGAGGATGCTTTAAAAGGACAAACTGTGCCAGTTAATAAGATAATCGACTATTAAGGAGGAAAGAATTAGTGAATACATTTAGCGTTGTAATGAGTGTTGTAGCTGCAATTGGAACAATTCTATCCATCACATTTGCCATCCTAGCATTTGGAAGAAATAAATCAAATGATAATGCAGAGATTCAAAGTCGGCTTGCCAAGATTGAAACCGATATATTATACATTAGAGAAACGCTAGATGATTCAAAAGATTGGCGTAAAGACTTCGATGAACGTCTGCGAAAACTTGAAAAAGGAGGAAAGTAAATGACTTTAGATTTAATTAGTATTCCTGCGATTGCAACAATTG
>DUOG01000039.1 GCA_012838945.1 Acholeplasmataceae bacterium
ATTTTTTTGTACAAAGGGGTGTTTCTTATTAGAATTGATAAATATCTGAAGAATACAAGGATTATAAAAAGAAGGACAGTCGCTAAAGAAGCATGTGAACAGGGGAGAGTATCTATAAACGGAAAAGTCGCCAAACCAGGAGATGAAGTCAAAGTAAATGATATTATAGAGATTAAATTTGGTAGTGGCATTGTACAAATTGAAGTATTGATGGTTAAAGAAAATGTAAGTAAAGATGAAGCTGAGAAAATGTATAAAAGTTTATAGCTTGACTACAATCACTAAAAATATAGTCGCTCTGCAAATGGTTCCTTACTATTTTGATGATTGCTTTAAATATTAAATATGTATTACCATATCTTTAGGTATAAAAGGCCCTCCTATTTCATAAATATTAGAATAGATAGTTGCAGAATTTGATTTTAAAAATCACTCATGGTTATCCACAAGGAAAAAACAAAATCATACTACAAACTGGATGATAACTATCTATTAGTCAAGAATAATCAGTTTATGTACAGAAAAAAAGACATAAAAAACTAAAGGTTAAATTTAACCAGTTAAATTTTCCGATTTAATTTTAGATTAAGCAATCAAAGTTTTAATAGCAAGAGGTTTATCAGAATTACCAGTTCTAAATATTAGGATAAAAGCTATTAACTGAGAAATACATGCAAGTAGTATATCAGATTTTAAAGATATAGTATTTCTAACTTTAGAAGTCTTAATTTGAACAAAATTTTTAATCTGAGAAATTGATCTTTCGCAAATAGTTCTAAGTTTATAGAGCTTTTGCCACTTGATACTATCTCGGGGCATTGATGTGTTAAATCTGTAATTGTGATGGATAGTGAGATTTTTAGTGCGACCACACTTTGAAGGAGAACAAGGATTATCACAATGTAAAATATAGGTTGTTTTACGATTAACAGTAGTTTTAGTAACTTTTGGACATAAATATTTTATTCTATCAGCCCGACCTTTCTCTTTGCAAATACCATCAAAGTTCATTGGTAAAGAAGAGTCATTAGGACAAAGTGGAACTCCAACTTCATTAAATCCAGGTTGAGGCAAATCAGGAGAATTTCTTGGATTTATACTGATAATAGGCATGATATCTTTCTTATGAAGGTAAGCATAATTATCATCAGCATCAAAACCAGCATCACCTAAAAAGTATTTATATGAGAAATTAGGATGTAGTTGAAAATGGGTTTCAAGAGCAGGAATTAAAGACTTAGCATCAAAAGAATCTTTAACATCCTGAGGTCTTAAATCATTGGAAAGAGTGTTATTGCTATCAAAAAAATTAACATCTCTTACAAGACCAAGAGCATTAGTAGAAAGAATGCACTTTAAAAAATAACCAAAGTGTCCATTGAGGTAAGCAAGTTTAGCATCAGGATTAGAAAGAGAATGTTTAGGCATCTGGCCTTGAGCATATTTTTCAACATCAAAAACTGAATCAGGATTATTTTCTTTAAATACTTTTGCATAAGATTTTGATTTTCTAAGCTCTGACTGATAAAACTTGGGATTGTTTTCGGTAACATAAGCCTCAAATCCAGTAGTATCAGTAATTAGGATAGAAGATAAAAAGGAATTAATCTTTTTAGATATATCATCAGTTTTATCAACTAGGTTATGAAAAAGGTCATTAAGATCATCTAGGTACTCTGATTTGAACCTAGAAAATTGTGATTTATGAGGTACCCTTAAAAAACCACAAAAGTTACGAATACTAGGTGATATAGACAAAAAAGTAATCAAAAGATCAATAGAAGGAATCGATAAAATATTTTTAAGTATAAAAGCATTTAGCATAGATTCAAGTGAAAAGTCCCTTTTAGTACCTAATTTAGAATAATAATTTTGATAAAAAGAAAAAGGAATAAAATCACTTATATTAATAAATTCATCAAGCAAAGAAAGTAAATTATCTTGATTTTGATTGTAGAACTTATCAAAATCAGTAGAGATATTAGAAAGAGTTAATTGTTTAGCTGAAACTGGCATAGGATTCTCCTTTCGAAATATTTTTGAGTTATACACATCTTTATACTGTATATATACCCAAAAATGGGGGAATTCAGCCATTTCAATAGATTAAAATGCAGTAAATATGCGAGTTGTAGAGTTTCGCAACGAGCTAA